>CALIFM010000252.1 GCA_938021685.1 uncultured Gammaproteobacteria bacterium
AACATAAAGTAGAAAAATAGCCGTTTAAATGGTTTTTTTGCCCTTTGGAGAGAGATTATAGGCTTTTTTTCTCTACAAAGCTTCGACAATCATTGCAAAACCCATGCCTGTGCCGATACACATGGTCACCATTCCATATCGACCACCGGTTCGTTTTAAACCATGCATCACAGTGGCTGTACGAATTGCACCGGTCGCACCTAAGGGGTGGCCTAATGCAATGGCGCCGCCATTTGGGTTAACTTTGTCAGCATCAAGCCCCAGCTCGTTAATGACGGCTAGAGACTGCGCAGCAAATGCTTCATTTAACTCAATCCAATCAAGCTGGCTTTGCTTGATGCCTGCCCGTTTCAAGCAAGCGGGAATTGCCTCTTTGGGGCCAATGCCCATAACGGCTGGTGGTACGCCCACTACGGCAGAGGTGACAAAGCGGCCCATTGGCGTGAGATTATATTTTTTAAGCGCAGCTTCGCTAGCTAGTAGTACTGCACCAGCTCCATCTGACATTTGCGATGAGTTGCCAGCTGTGACTGTACCGTTTGCTTGAAATACTGTGCGTAGGCCGCTCAATACTTCAGCCGTTGAACCTGGCCGTGGGCCTTCATCAGTGTCTATGATGTTACTGCGCGTTTTGATGCAACTACCGTGCTCATCGGGCATTGTAGTGATGACTTCATAAGGCGCAATTTCATCTTCGAAATGGCCTTGTGCAATCGCGGACAATGCGCGGCTGTGTGATTGTTCAGCAAAAGCGTCTTGTGCTTCACGGCTCACGTTCCATCTGGCGGCTACCTTTTCGCCTGTCAAGCCCATGCCATAAGCGATGGCAATGTTATCGTCTTGTAATATACGGTGATTCATAGCAATTTTATTGCCCATCATAGGCACCATGCTCATTGACTCGGTACCTGCGCCTATCATGAGATCTGCTTCACCTAAGCGAATTTTATCGGCAGCCATGGCCACGGCCTGTGAACCAGACGAGCAAAAGCGATTTATTGTTAAAGCGGGTACGTTGTCAGGAAATCCGGCCAGCAAGGTAGCAATACGCGCTACATTCATGCCTTGCTCCGCTTCAGGCATGGCACAGCCAACCACAATATCTTCCACGGCGGCTTGTAAATCCTGACTGTTATGGGTCACTGCTTGTAGACAGTGGGCCAATAAATCGTCAGGGCGAGTATGCTTGAACGCGCCATTTCTTTTGCCCACGGGGCTGCGTAGTGCCTCAACGATGTATACGTCTTGAATTTGTTTGTTCTGTGTCATGATTCTATTCTAGTTGCGCAGAGGCTTACCCGTCTTTAAAGTGTGTGCAATGCGTTGCTGAGTTTTCTCTTGATGTATCAGTTCAATAAAATTATCGCGTTCCAGTTTAAGCAGCCAATCTTGCTCTACCAGTGAGCCGCTTTCTACTTCTCCGCCACATAAGCTGGTGGCGATGCGTTGCGCGATTTCATAGTCGTACTCAGAGATAAAGCCACCTTCAAGCATATTCACTGCTATTGCCATCAAATTAGCGATGCCGGTTTTGCCCATTACTGGTACCAGTTCATCACGCGATGGTGGGCGAAAGCTTGTGGCGTTCATTGCAGCGGCATGCGCCAGTGCAGAATGCAGCAATTCGCGGTTATTAACAACGACTACGTCTTTTTTGGTCATTAAGCCCAATGCTTTGGCATCACACCCGCTAGCGGACACCTTGGCCATTGCAGTGGCCTCGAATGCCGATTGGATATGCGGCATTAGGTCACCGTTTTTGGCTAAATGTGCGCTGCGTAAGGCGAGTTCTTTTAAGCCTCCTCCAGCGGGTATAAGGCCGACGCCAGCTTCAACCAAGCCGATGTAAGATTCTTGTGCCGCTACGGTTAATTGGCAATGCATTTGAAATTCACAAGCGCCGCCAAGCGCCATGCCTTGCACAGCGGCTACGGTGGGAACGAAACAATGGCGCAGTGCCATAGATGCTGCTTGAAAACCTTCTACTAGTTTTACAATCTCATCAAAGTGCCCTTGTGCAAAGCTAGTAGAGGCTTCTTTGAGATCAGCACCCACACCAAAGGGGCTGTTGGGATGCCACAGCACCAAGCCAGCAAAATTCTGTTCTGCTTGTTCACAAGCCTGTGGAATACTTTGTAACACCTCTGCATTGATGGTGTTCATTTTTGTTTTGTAGCTCAGTACGGCGATATCTTTTCCTGCGTCCCACATCCGAACTGAGTTATTTTCGAACACAGTTTTGCCAAGTTTTCCAGTTTTGCTAGTTTTCTTGTAGTCGGCATTATCACGCGGTACTTGGCGCTTATATACTGGGTGATCGCGTAGTGGTACATAGGCGTTTTCGCTGGGCGAATAAGAGCCTTTAGCAGTATGGATGTTCTCTAAGCCTCGCGTCCACTTAGGCAACGGTGCAGAAGATAATAAACTGCCAGCATCTAGTTCTTCTTGTAACAGGGCAAGGGTTTTTTCAAAACCAATTTTTTGCATGATTTCAAATGGTCCTAGCTCCCAACCAAAGCCCCAACGGATGGCAAAGTCGACATCACGTGCGCTGTGTGCAATTTCTTCTAAGGTGACTAGACAATAGTGAAATAAATCGCGCAGGCAAGCCCAAATAAACTGTGCCTGCGGATGGTCACTAGCACGTAAGGCGTCCACGGTCTTACTCCAATTCTTGCTCAACAGCTTGGCTACCTTCGGGTCAAATTCACCGATTGCATCTATGTAGCTGCCTTCGCCATTATTATGGGTTGGGCTGAATACCTGTTTACCCTTGTTAATATAAATACCTTTGCGGGTTTTTTGGCCAAGTGCGCCATTTTCAACCATCTTTGTAATGTAGTTTGGCACATCATAGAGGGCGCTCCATGGATCGTTAGGCAATTGGCCTTTTAGGGTGTTGATCACATGTGCCATGGTGTCCAGGCCCACCACGTCTGCGGTGCGGAATGTGCCCGACTTAGGGCGTCCTAATGGCTTGCCAGTTATTTGGTCCACTACCTCAAAGCCAATGCCGTAATTTTTAGCATGTTCCATGGTCGCGAGCATGCTGAACACGCCAATACGGTTGCCAATGAAGTTAGGTGTGTCTTTTGCTACTACCACGCCCTTACCAAGTGTGCTGACAAAAAACGGTTCTAAAGCTTCGATTACGCTTGGATCAGTATGCTTGCAGGGAATCATTTCCAACAAATGCATATAGCGCGGTGGGTTGAAAAAATGAATACCTAAAAATTGTTTGCGCAGGGTCGGAGATAACACTTTGGCTAAGTCGTTGATGCTTAGCCCTGAGGTGTTGGTTGCTAAAATAACGTCATCAGCAAGATGGGGTTCAATCTGATCATAAAGCGCTTTCTTCCATTCCATCTTTTCGGCAATGGCTTCGATAACTAGATCACATTCGCCTAGTTTTTCAAGATCTTCTTCGTAATTAGCGGGTTTAATCTGTTTTTCAACGCCAGCGGTTGCTAGGGGTGCAGGCTTGAGTTTAGTCAGGCCTTTGATCGCAGCATATATCGTGCTGGACTTATTGCCTTGCTTAGCAGGTAAGTCGTACAACAGCACGTCTACCCGACTATTAGCTAAATGTGCAGCCACTTGTGCACCCATTACACCTGCGCCCAATATAGCTACTTTTTTGATAACTCGGTTCATTTTTCAAATAATTTGGTAATGGTTTTAGTTTTTTATAAGTGGCTATTTTAAATGTTTGTGGATTATGTGTGTAGTTTTATTAGATAAGCGGCATGCTAAATGCATGCCATCATTAATGGCGTACTTAGCGTTAATTTAGCCTCTTTTTTATAGACTTGCAGGTTATATATGTGTGGTTTCGTTAGATAAACGGTGTGCTAAACGTATTCCATCATCGATGGCACGCTTAGCATCAATTTCACGCGCCACTAAAGCACCACCAATTAGATGAGAGCTTTGCCCGTTGTCCAGCAAGTATTGGTGCAAGTCTTTCACAGATTCTTGTCCGGCGCATATGATGATGTTGTCTACGGCTAGCACTTGCGCTTTGCCGTCAATTTGGATGTGTAAACCCGCATCATCAATTTTGTCATATTGCACGCCGCCAAGCATTGTCACATTTTTATCTTTCAAGCTTTGGCGGTGAATCCAACCAGTAGTTTTACCCAAACCTTTGCCTAATTTACTGGCTTTGCGTTGTAATAAGGTGATGTCCCGTGGAGAGTCTGCAGGGAGTTTGTTGGTGAGTGCGCCGCGGTTGGCGTAATCTAAGTCGATGCCCCACTCTTTATAATAAGCAGCTTTATCGGCTTCGGGGTGTGCTTCATTTGGGTTTAGGTTGCTTGGTTTGGAAGCAGTGTGATCAGCAAGATACTCAGCAGTATCAAAGCCAATGCCGCCTGCGCCGATAATGGCAACACGTTTGCCGACTGGCTTTTTGTCTAACAGCACCTCGGGGTAGCTCAATACGCTAGGATGATCAATACCGGGGATCTTAGGTGTACGTGGAGTCACGCCGGTGGCCACTACTACTTCATCGAAGCCGCTTAGCAAGGCAATATCAGCTTTAGTATTAAGCTTAACCTCAATAGCGAGCTGTTTAATTTGCTGCTTGAAGTAGCGAATGCTTTCAAAAAACTCTTCTTTGCCGGGGATTTCTTTGGCGATATTAAATTGGCCTCCCAGCTGCTTGGTTTGTTCAAATACGGTCACATCGTGGCCTAATTGGGCGGCTTCAATGGCGCAGGATAAGCCTGCGGGGCCTGCGCCGACCACAGCAATGCGCTTTGAAATAGCAGTTTTGCGGAGCGGGAAATCGATCTCAGCACAGGCTTTTGGGTTAACTAGGCAACTGGCAACTTGACCTTTAAACACATGATCAAGGCAAGCTTGGTTGCAAGCAATGCAGGTATTGATTAAATGTGCTTCGCCTTGCTGCGCTTTTTGCAGCAGAGCAGGGTCGGCTAAAAAAGGGCGGGCCATCGACACCATATCAGCGTCGCCATCAGCAATAACTTGGTCAGCTACTTCAGCAGTGTTGATGCGGTTAGTGGTGATGATAGGGATATTTATATGTGGCTTTAATTTGGCTGAAACCCAAGTGAACGCTGCGCGTGGCACCATGGTGGCAATAGTAGGAATGCGGGTTTCGTGCCAGCCTATGCCGGTATTGATCAGCGTAGCACCAGCTTGCTCTACCTGTTTTGCCAGTTGCACCACTTCGTCCCAGTTTGAGCCTTGCTCGATTAAGTCGATCATTGACAAGCGAAAGATGACGATGAAGTCTTCGCCTACTTTTTGACGTACGGCACGCAGCACCTCAAGCGGCAAGCGGCAGCGGTTTTCATATGAGCCGCCGTACGCATCGGTACGTTTGTTAGTGCGTGGCGCAATAAATTGATTGAGCAGATAGCCTTCTGAGGCCATGATCTCCACGCCGTCGTAGCCTGCTTTTTTTGCAAGCTGAGCACAACGGGCAAAATCGTTGATGGTTTTACGGATTCCAAAGCGACTCAGTGCCCACGGCTTAAAGGGCGAAATCGGCGATTTTATCCTTGAGGCGCTGACACATAAGGGATGATAAGCATAGCGGCCAGTATGTAAAATTTGCAGACAAATTTTTGCCCCTTGTGTTTTGTGCACGGCTTCTGTCACTTGACGGTGACCTTTGAGTTGCCATGGGAAACTAAGCTGTGCTGAAAACGGTGCGGTGCGTCCAGCAAAATTGGGGGCAATACCGCCAGTGACAATCAGCCCGACGCCACCTTCGGCACGCTCTTGGTAGAATCTGGCCAGCTTATGATGGCCGTTTTTGGATTCTTCTAGCCCAGTGTGCATCGAGCCCATGATGACGCGATTTTTAAGTTCGGTGAAGCCTAGGTCCAGTGGTGCAAACAAAGCAGGGTAGACAGCCATCTTTGGTTTTAGATGAAGTTTGGTTGGGGATTAGTTAGCTGTTTATTTAGGCTAATCGTCACGCAAGTCTTTGCGTGATATTTTGCCGACATTGGTTTTGGGTAGTTCTTCATCCATAAACACTATTTCTTTGGGGCGTTTATAGCCGGTTAGATTTTCACGGCAATAGGCTTTGACCTCATCTACGCTTAAAGTGCTGTCTTCTTTAACTACAAACAGTTTAACCACTTCGCCCGAGATATCATCGGGGATGCCAATGGCTGCTGCTTCTAACACTTTTGGATGTTGGCTGACTACGTTTTCAATTTCGTTGGGAAAGACATTAAAACCGGAAACCAATATCATGTCTTTTTTGCGGTCTAAAAGTTTCACATAGCCATGCTCATCTATCTGGGCAAAATCACCAGTACGAAAGTAACCGTCTTTGGTGAAGGCCTCTTCGTTTACTTCGGGTAATTGCCAATATCCTTGTGTTACTTGTGGGCCTTTAACACATAGCTCACCTTCTTTATTGATGCCGACATCCTTACCTTGGTCGTCCTTCATTTGCACATAGGTGGAAGAAATGGGCAGGCCGATAGAGCCGGTGAACTCTTTTACACCCAGCGGATTGACACAAACAGCTGGCGAGGTTTCGGTTAGACCGTAAGCTTCAACGACCACAGAATTAGTTGCTGTGAGCCAATCACGTGCTACATCGTCGGTCACCGCCATGCCGCCAGCAAAAGATAGATTGAGATTGCTGAAGTCAATGTCGTTAAAGCCTTTTGTATTAAGCAACTTGCGAAACAAAGTGTTGACGCCGATGAATACCGTGAATTCGGTTTTCTTTAAGAACTTAACAAAGCCCTCAAAGTCGCGCGGATTGGTGATTAAAATGTTTTCATTGCCGATGCTGGTCATCAGCAACATATTAGCGGTCAATGAGAAGATGTGATACAGCGGCAACGCAGTGATCGCTTTTTCTTGGTCTTCAGTTAAAGTATCGCCTATCCAAGCTTTGGCTTGCAGCACGTTGGCAATGATATTGCCATGAGTCAGAATAGCGCCTTTAGAAACGCCAGTTGTGCCGCCTGTATATTGCAAGAAGGCGATGTCGTCTAGGGTAATCGTGGCCTCAGTGCAGCTATGCTGCTCGCCTTTAGTAAGGGCTTGTTTAAAGCGTGGAGCTTGTTTAAGGCCGTGTTTAGGCACCATGCGCTTGACATAACGAAGCACAAAATCAATCACTTTGCCTTCGGCGCCTTGCAGCATTTCACCGACGCTAGTACACACTAAGTGTTGTACTTGCGTGTCGGGTATGGTGGCTTCTACAGTTTGGGCGAAATTTTCTAGAAACACCAGTGTGGTGGCGCCAGAGTCATTAAGCTGGTGAGTGAGCTCACGACGGGTATACATGGGATCAATGTTGACTACCATCAGGCCCAAGCGTAAAGCGCCAAACAGCGCGATGGGATATTGCAGCAGATTAGGCAGCATGATCGCAATGCGGTCGCCTTTGCTGAGCTTAAGCTCATGTTGCAAATAAGCAGCAAAATTTAAGCTTAGCTGGTCAATTTGCGCGAAGCTTAGACTGGTTTTAAAATTAGAAAATGCCGCTTCATTAGGGACACGCTGGCAGGATTCACGCAAAAACTCGATGATTGATTGACGCGTGCCGATGTCAATATCATGTGGAGTGCCGTCGGGGTAAGAGTCGAGCCAAAAGCGTTGTATTTCTTTCATTATTCCGACCTCCTTTAAGGTAATTGTTTTATTTGATGTTTGTGTGTGGAATTAAGTAGGGCACGCACTAAGTTTAGTAAATTATCTAGGTAAGCGTCAATGTCGCTTGGTTCGTAGTGGTGTTTCCAAGGCTTAAGATACCAGTCTTGGAGTAGGGCAAGTATAGCTTGTGCGGCAAAGGCGGGCTGCTCAGTTTCAAAGCAGCCCTCAGTAATGCCTTGTTCTATTAATTCGCTTAAGTTGGTCAAGGTGTCTAATTCAATTTGTATCGATTGCATTTGATGTGAATCGGACAAGCTGCGTGTTTCTAAGTACAAAAAAGAATACCATGGCTGCAGCAAGGTACTGGTGAAAAAATGCAAGCGTATGGTGTGCTCCAGCTTGGTCTGCGCATCGTCTGCGCTGGCGTCCTGACTGCCTTGGGTGATGTTGTTATGCGTCAGCTGCTCGATTACATCTTTTACGATGATAGCAAGATTTTCTTTTTTGCCAATGCAGGCGTAGATGCTGCCTATGCTTAGGCCCGTGTCGAGACTAAGGTCTCTTAATGACATCTTATGAAAGCCAATTTGGGCGGCCATTACAAAAGTGGAAGCGAACAGTTTTTGTAAGTTTGAGACCGCAACATGCCTTTTCTTGATGGTGATGATGGCACGGTTGCGGTCAAAGATCGAATCAAACAGGCGATTATCTTGAGGTGCAAAGGAGGCCTTAAAAGAACTAAAGCTATTGCAGTGTGCCTTTGGTTGATCGCGCAACAACAAACTATTTGGCATCGATAAAACGGGG
>CALIFM010000253.1 GCA_938021685.1 uncultured Gammaproteobacteria bacterium
CCTAACTTTATTGGCAAGCAAGCGCTGCTGGAGGAACAAACCCGTGGGCCCAGCAAGCTGTTCGTCACCTTGGTGGTGAACTGGGAGCATGCACCCGCACACAGCGGTGATGGTGTATTTCAAGATAATACCCAGGTCGGCAGCATCACCTCTGGCGGCTATGGCCATCGGGTGCAGAAAAACATCGCCTTTGCTTTTGTCGACCCAGCTGCTGCAACGCAAGGGACTGAGTTGGAAGTCGGCATATTAGGTGAGCGTTATCCAGCAGTGGTAAGCGCACCGTGTTTATATGACCCTGAAAATACAAAGCTAAAAATCTAACGCAAACGGATCATGAGCGCACGTAAACGCAAAAGCACTCGCCGCGGCAAACTAACCAGCCGCGAAGCAATGCATGCCAAACGAGCCAAACCACCTGCGATTGACCCTTGCCCGCCCGGCCCAGCAGGCGGACAGTACAAGCCTTTAAGCGAAGCCGATTGCCAAGCCATTTTTGACACCGCCCTGCTCATCTTAGACGAGTTGGGCATGGGCGAAGCACCCGAGGTGTTAGTAAAGCAAGCTGTTAGCAGCGGCGCGCGAGTGAACGCTTCAGGCCGCTTATGCTTTCCACCGGAGATGGTACAAGATGCCGTGGCTTCCGCCTGCAAAACCTTCACTTTTTACGGCCGTGACCCAAAGCATGACTTCGAAGTCGGCGGCGATAAAGTCTACTTCGGTACTGGCGGCGCGGCAGTGCAAACATTGGATCTAGATAGCAGCGAATACCGCCCCTCTACCTTGCAAGACCTGTATGACTTCGCCCGCCTAACCGACACCTTGAGCAATGTGTCATGGTTTACCCGGTGCTGCGTGGCGACTGACTTGCCAGATAATTTTGAACTAGATACCAACACCGCTTACGCCTTACTCAAAGGTACCACCAAGCCCGTTGGCACCAGTTTTTTTATAGATGAGTATGTCGACCCCATCGTTGATATGTTTGACACTGCTCTTGGCGGCAAAGGCCGGTTTGCGCAGCGTCCATTTTGTAAGGCGCACATCAGCCCTGTAATTTCACCGCTACGTTATGGCGAAGACGCCGTGTTGGTAGCGCTGGCTTGCATGCGCCGCGGCATGCCGCTGAACAACATCATAGCTGCGCAGTCGGGCGCAACCTCGCCCGCTACATTGGCGGGCATGCTAGCGGCCACGTTAGCTGAAACTTTGGCTGCACTACTAATGGTAGATGTGTTTGAACGCGGCTACCCAATGATTTTTTCGAACTGGCCATTTACCATCGATTTACGCACTGGCTCGTTCGCTGGCAGTGGCGGTGAGATCAGCCTACTTAATGCCGCCGCCGCGCAGCTATCTAACTGGCTAGGATTGCCTTCGGGCGTAGCCGCCAGCATGTCTGATGCCAAAGCAGTGGATGCACAAATGGGGCTAGAAAAAGCGCTGTCGTCGCTCGCCACTGGTCTTGCGGGTAGCAACATGATTTATGAATCGTCTGGCATGATGGCCAGCTTGTTAGGGGCTTCGTTTGAGGCATTTTTAATTGACGATGAAATGCTCTCGCATGTGTATCGTATCTTGCGAGGCATTGAAGTTAACGAAGACACCTTAGGCTTTAACGCGATTGCCGATACCGTGAAGGGCGAAGGCCACTTTTTAGGTCACACCCACACAATGGAGGCCATGCAGCGCGACCACTACTACCCCAAATTATCTGACCGCATTGACCCGCGCAGCTGGCAACAAGAGGGCAAAACCGACATGTGGCAACGGGCCAAAGTACAGGCCAAAGACATTCTGCGCCAGCACCATCCGCAATACATCGACCCTACGATCGACAAGCAAATTAGGCAGCGCTACAAAATTATGCTCTAGCGCATCCATAGGCTACCGCCACTACTTCTTCACTTTTATCTCGTGCTCAGCAAACACTTCTGGCAATTGTTGCAAGGCGATTTTACCCAAAGGAGTGCGCGGCAATTCTTCCACTACTGCAAAGCGCATGATTTGATTATGCGACGACACAAAATTGTTAAAGATTTTTAGCACTTCACGGGCACTATCAATGGGCTTATCGCCCTCCATAGCCAACACCGCGACCGGTTTCATTTTATGTTCGAACACCCCCGCTTCTAGTAAGCGCGGATCACGCTCTAATAAAGTCTCCAGCTCTTCAGGGTAAACGTTTTTACCTGCTTCGGTCACAATTAGGCGCTTGCTACGGCCAGTTAAAGTAACGCGTCCTTGGCGATCCATCCGTCCTAAGTCGCCCGTTTTAAACCAACCGTCTTTCATTACCTCGGCCGTTTGTTCGTCATCGGCATAGCCCAGCATCACATTAGGGCCACGTGCATACACTTCGCCGCGACCTTGCTCATCAGGGTCGACAATTTTTATCTCACTCCATTTCACCGCAGCACCGACGCTATCAACGGCATCGTCAAATTCATGCTGCATACATATCATTGGTGACGTCTCTGTTAGGCCATAGCCTTGGCGCAGCGGAATGCCTAACTTATGGTAAAACTCCATAATTTTACCGTCCAAGTGCGAACCACCGCTCACCCAGCAACGAATGTCACCGCCAAGCTTTTTGCGAATCGGCGCATTGAGTTTGCGACGCAGCATAATTGGCATTTTTTCCAGCAACTTCCGATAAACTTGCAAACCTTTGCCAGCATCGTTAAATTTTTTGTCCATACCCAGCATGATGTTACGGAACAAACGCGGCACCGCCACAATAAAAGTGATGTTCTCTTCTGAGATAGTGGCCAAAATTTCATTGGCTGCAATCACCCGTGGTGCTACCAGCGTCGCCCCTCGATACATCGGGAATATAATTGTCGCCATCAAGCCCATCGCATGCGACAGCGGCAGTAAAGAGATAAATCGATCAGACGTATCAATCTCCAGCAGGTCAAGCGCTTGAAACGCGTTGCTCGCTAAGTTTTGATGTGACAAACGCACAATCTTTGGGCTGCCGGTGCTGCCTGATGTGTAAATTGATAAGGCCTCATCACCAGCCTTAGTTGGTGGTTCAATTTCACGCTCGACATGTACCGCGTCCATGTCGGCATCAAGCGAGATCAAGTGCTGATTATCAGTCAGCTGCCGCGCTTTATAACCCAGCATAGCCTTGGGCTTGATTGCTGTCACTTGCGCATCGATTTCTGCATCACTATTGCCAATATGAATCGGCGCCAATTTGGCGCCCAATTTCCAAGTAGCCAAAGCCGCCACCGTCCACTCAGGGCCATTCGGCGCGATGACACCGACGGTATCACCTTGTCCAACGCCTTCTGATCGCAGCAGAGCAGCAGTGGTCATGGCTGCTTTTTCTAGCTCTCCGTATTTGATACCACGCTTATCTTTCTTGCCTTCGCGGCAAATCCACGCTGTACGCTTACGGTGTTTCTTAAACGATGGTGCTAGCATCGACCACAGATTGTCGACTACGGGTACAATATCATTGGCATCTAATGACGCTTTACTTGACATACACTCTCCTCGTTGTTTTTAGTTGCTAAAAGGTGCACGGAACAAACCATATAAGTGATTTTCTACTCCTACTCACGCAGCAGCGACTAACTCTAGCGACGATTACTATTAATGGCAAGGCAAGTTGCTCACCCACTACAAAAAGCTTGCCTATGCCTGAAACCAACGTGCTTAACGAAAGGGGTTATGGCTGCAATCAACGCTTTTTACAATCTCACCCAAAGCTCCCTTGCCGCTTAGAATTTCGTCTTGGCTCAGACCATCCAGCTCGTGTGGGAACACCAACCATTCATCCGTGGTGTGTAAATAAAAATCCGGCACACGCTGAGTTTTGTTTTTATTGGGCTTAAACCATGGTGTGGCGATGCGTAAATCGCGCGGGCAATTACGTCGCGATTTTTTGTTTAAAGTATCGACAATCGCATCAATACTGCGACCGGTGTCAAACACGTCATCCACAATCAATAACGAGTCGTTGTAATTGATATTATTAATCAAATAATCCAAGCCATGTACTCGCACCTGGCCTTCACGCTTATCAATGCCGCTATATAAAGACGTGCGCACCGAGATGTGGTCAGACTGCACATTAAAAAATGCCAGCATTTCCTGCACCGCAATGCCCACCGGCGTGCCGCCGCGCCACACACCGACAATAAAGTTGGGCCGAAAATCGGTTTCAAGAATTTGCTTACCCAACAAAAAAGAGTCTTCCAGCAATTGCTGGGCACTAATATATATTTTAGACACGGCGGCGGTCACACGATCAATAAAGAAGCTGATCGTACACCAAAACTAGGCAACCGGCCTACTGAATCCAATCGGCAATCGCTATCCTAGGGCAAAAATCGCTTAATCGTTTCGTTTAATGATTTGTTTTCTTGGTCGGCTTCTTGGGCATCTAGCCACAGCTTTTTAGCTTTTTCTTGCTCACCTTGTAGCCAATATACCTCGCCTAAGTGAGCAGCAATTTCAGGGTCTTCGTCCAGCTCAAAGGCTTGGCTTAAATACAGCAAAGCACTTTCAAGGTTGCCCAACTTAAACTCTAGCCAGCCTTTGCTATCGAGAATATAAGGATCATCCGGCGCTAATTCGTGGGCCTTATTAATCAGCACTTGTGCTTCAGCAAGCCGCGCTTGTGCCTGCTTATCAACCAATAACGAATAGCCCAAGGTATTGTGATAATGCGCATTATTTGGGTCTTGTTGCAGCAACAATCGCATGTCGGCTTCGTGGTTTTGCATCTGCTCTAGTTCCACCGCCAACAACGCACGCTGATAACGTAGTTCGCTGCTATCAGGGTACTGCGTGAGACCTTTGGTCAATACTGTATTGGCTTCTGTGAGCTGCTTGTCTTCTTGCAACATCAGATTATGGTCAATAATCAGTTGGATGCGTTGCTGCTGGTCACTGCCAGTTATGCTTTGCAAATACGGCAAGCTTTTTTCGATGCCCTGTGTTTCTTGTATCAAAAAGGCAATTTGCCGCTGCGCACTAAAGCGCGCCTCATCATCAGTAATTTGTGCTACCACAGCTTTGGCTTCGTCAAAGCGGCCCAAGTTCTGTAAGGATGAAGCCATGTAAGTGCGCGCGCGATTATCCTCCGGTTGTAGTTCAAGAAGCTGCTTAAAGTACGTCACCGCCTTGGAGTAATTCTTCTCATTGTGATACACCATGGCGACCAAATTCAGCACTTCAGCATCTTCTGGGTCGTTTTGTAAAATTGATAATAACTGTGCTTGCCCTTGCTCTGGCAACTCGCGGCGCAGCAAACTACGACCATAAGCAATCTTAAAATGTTTAGCTGTGGGATTCGCCGCTGAAAACGCATCAGCAAAGGTCTGTAACGGGCCTAACTCGCCATCAGACAGGGCAATCAATTTAAATATTGCCGCGCGTTCATGCTGCGGATCGATGGCCAATATTTTATCAGCTGCAGCGTTTTGTACAGCCAAGTCATCTACACGTTGGGCAACATTGGCGACTAGTATCCATGCCCCTATTTGTTTGGGCCGGTTTGCTGCCAAAGTTTGCACTGTGCTAAGGCTTTTCAGTCCAGCAGGATGTTGCATCAGGTATTCGCCTGCTCGCTCATAGCCGTAGTCTAAATCATCTGGCTGAAGATCAACCTGCTGTTGCAGCATGTTAACGGCTAAGGCATTTTGCTCATTAGATAAAGCAGCCAAAGCCGTAATCATGTAGGCCAAATAATCATCTGGCACACTTTTTACCCATTGCTGGCCAAGCTCAATGGCCTCACCAAACTGGTCTGCATTTAAGGCCAAACGCGCTGCCCGCTCCAGCAAAGCAGCTTCGGGTCGCCGCGTGGCTGCGCGGGTCATCGCCTCGCTGGCCAATTCCGGTTGCTGTTCAAACATGGCCATATTAGCCACCAGCAAATCATAAAGCAGGTCTTCACTTAAGCCCGTATCATTGTTATTTGCGGCATCATCGTTAAGCTGATCTACCTTTGCTGTATCTGTAGACGCGGCTTGGCCATCAGGCTCAACTTGGACTGGTGCTTGGTCAAGTGGCAACTTGGGCGCGCAGGCGCCGAGTAACAAGGCTAACAACAAAGTTGAAATAGCGCTTGAAGAAAGGCTAAGCTTACTAAGCATCAATTTGGTCTGAGTAAAAAAGAAAATAGGGATAACAATCATCGCTGTATTTTTGCACGGTGCTGGATTTAGCGCAAATGCCATACCGCTGCCTTAAGCACGGCTTAAGCTATATCTGGAAAGACCACCAAGTGATCCAGCTCAATCTCAATACCCAGTTGCTCGCCTAGCTTATGATCGTGGTGTGAATGCACCATTGAAAGTAGCTGCACACCCGATTCTAACTCCAAGGTGTATAGGTAACTCGAGCCACGAAAATTACGCGCCACAATGCGTGCCGTTAGCTTACTGTCGTCATTGTGAATGATGTCATCGGGGCGCACCAGTACCTGCACCTTGCTACCCACCCCACAGCCCTTGGGCACTTTTCCATGCAAAATCGCAAGCTCAGTTTGGACCCGCTCATCATCCAACACCTCGCCGCTCAAAAACACCCCTTGGCCAATAAAGTCGGCGACAAAGCGCGAGTTAGGCTCATGGTACACATTGTAGGCACTGTCCCATTGCGCAATTGTGCCTTGGCTCATTACTCCTACCATTTGGCCAAAGGTAAAGGCATCCTGCTGGTCGTGGGTGACTAAAATACAGGTGGTGCCGGTGTCTTTCAGTAAGTCTCGCACCTCTAAACCCAAGCGCTCGCGTAGCTCTACATCCAAATTAGAAAATGGTTCGTCCATTAACAATAAACGAGGCCGCGGAGCGAGCGAGCGTGCCAGCGCCACTCGCTGTTGCTGACCACCCGAAAGCTCGTGCGGAAAGCGTGCCATTTCCGACGACAAGCCTACCCGCTCTAGCATCGACAATACTTGTGAATTACGGGCTTTTTTCGATAAATCTCCCAAACCACAAGCCACGTTTTGACCCACTGTCATGTGTGGGAATAAAGCGTGGTCTTGAAACACCATACCCAACTGGCGCTGCTCAGGACGCAGCGTATAATCTTCGCGTGACACGCATTGGCCATCCAGCCAAATTTCACCTTGCTGCAAGTGCTGAAAACCCGCAATCGCACGCAGCATCGTCGTTTTACCGCAGCCCGATGGCCCCAGCAGGCATGCCAAGGTGCCTTGTTGCAACTCGAACGACACATCATCCACCGCAGTGCGCTCGTCGTACTGGCAACGAATGTTTTTTACTTGCAGTAAAGGCCTAGGTAAAGGCATGGCTGAGGACATAGCTGATTATTGCCGCATCGCAGCCGAGCGGTCAATGCTGCGGCTTAAAATGATCACGGGCAATAAGCCCACCAGCACAATCACCAATGCGCCCAAGGCGCTTTCGCCAATACGTTCTTCCGACGCAATTTGGTAAACATGAGTAGCTAAGGTTTCAAAATTAAAAGGCCGCAAAATTAAAGTGGCAGGCAGCTCCTTCATGCTGTCAACAAATACCACCAATAAAGCGGTGAGCACCCCGCCTTTAATCAGCGGCAGATGAAAACGGCCCAGCACCCAACGCGGACGGTGGCCTAAAGTGCGCGCGGCCATGTCGATGGATGGCGACACCTTGGTGAAGCTAGCCTCAATCGCGCCGATGGATACCGCCATAAAGCGCACCACATAGGCAAAGATCACAGCCACCAAGCTGCCACTAAGCAACAAACCAGTGGAAAAACCTAAAAATTCACGCGCTAAAGCATCCACACCGTTGTCGAAGGCCGCGAAAGGAATAATAACACCTACCGCCAACACTGCACCTGGCACAGCATAACCCAAAGAGGCAAAACGCGAGGCGAATAACATCAACTTGTTCGGATGCAAGCGTCGACCATACGCGATGACTAGAGCTAAACCCACAGCGATGATAGCAGCAGTGCAGGACAGCAATAGGCTATTGAGTGCATATTCCTCAAAGCGTCGGGTCCAAGCGATATCAAAATAGATAATGGAATAATTAACCAACATGAGCAGTGGCAGTATAAAGCCCAGCACCACAGGCGTTAGGCAGATCAATAAGGCCAGCCATTTGAATGCACCCGTCAGCTGCAAACGACGACGATGGCTAAAACGCGCACCGCTTTGATAAAACCCTTGCCGGCGGCGACCGAAATATTCCAGTGCTAACAGAAGCAGTACGAAAGTAAGCATCGTCAACGCAATTTGCGCGGCTCCACCGACATTACCCATACCCAACCACACGTCATATAAACCAGCGGTGAGGGTTTTAATAGCGAAAAAATCTACTGTACCAAAATCGTTTAGGGTTTCCATCAAACCCAGCGCCACGCCAATAGCAATAGCAGGCCGGGCAATCGGCAATGATACGCGCACAAAGGTTTTGAAAGGACCCTGCCCTAACAGGCGACTGGCTTCTAGCAAATTGGGCGACTGCTCTAAAAATGCTGCGCGCGCCAGTAAATATACATAAGGGTACAGCACCAAGCCCATTACCATGATGCCACCGCCCAAGCTGCGAATATTTGGAAACCAATAATCACGCGCCAGCTCCCAACCAAACAAACTACGCAGGGCGCTTTGCACGGGGCCAGCAAATTCCAGCAAATCGGTGTATAAATAGGCCACCACATAGGCTGGCACTGCCAAAGGCAGCAGCAGCAGCCATTCTAAATAGCGGCGCAGCGGAAACTCAAAATGGGTAACAGTATAAGCAGTCGACACGCCCGTTAAGAAAATGCTGACGCCGACGCCGATCATAAGCAGCAGGGTATTCAGCACATATTTGGGTAAGCTGGTGCTAATTAAATGCGGCCAAATGTTCTCTTCAGGGAAAAAGGCCAAATAAGTAATAGCCAGCAAAGGCAACAGCGCCAACAACGCAAAAAGCAGCGTCGCGATTTGCCAAAAATCGGTACGCTGCGCATTATTAAAGCGGCTGAGCCTGCGCCGCGGCGCAGGGATTGCTTTATCCATTCATGATGAGTCAATCATAATTAAAGGAGGTTTAGTCATCATAGGCTACACGATCAGCCATTTTTATCGCTTCACTACGGTTAGCGGCAACGGCAGTTAGGTCAACTTCGTCGCGCTTAAAACCGCCCCATGCAGCAAGATGATTGCTCAACTCAATGTCGGCTTGTAAAGGGTATTCGCCATTCACATCAGCATACATTTTTTGTGCCTGCGAACTAGCCAAGAAATCCATTAATTTTAATGCATTGTCTTTGTTTTTGGCATGCTTGGTCAGCGCCATGCC
>CALIFM010000254.1 GCA_938021685.1 uncultured Gammaproteobacteria bacterium
AGACCAAAGGTCTATTTTTCTATGCATAATCTTTTGACTACTTTTCCTTGTATAAGATGGGTGTCTAATATCTCATCAATATCCGCATTATCAACGAAGGTATACCATACACCTTCGGGGTAAATCACGATTACAGGACCATGCTCACAGCGCCCCAAACAACCTGATTGACTCACACGCATCAAACCTTCACCGTATATATTTCGCGCTTTCATGGCCTGCTTCAAGTAATCACGCGCCTGCTCGCTGTCAAAATCAGAACATGCTGATTTATGTTCGCGCTTATTAGTGCACATAAAAACATGGTGCTCAAAGTGCAGCTCAGATTCACTGCTTTTCACGGGTATTTCACTCATGCTTTAACATTCTAATAATTCGATCCAATGCACCAATGGCACTTTGCTGCCTGATTTCAAGTGCTGTTGGCAGCCTATGTTCGCGGTGGCAATCACATCTGGGGCATTGGCGACAAGATTACATTGCTTATCGACCTTAAGCTTTCTTGATAGTTCCTTCTGAAATAAAGAGTACGTACCCGCAGAACCACAACACAAGTGCTCATCAGGCACGGCAACCATGGTATGCCCCACCTGCTGCAAGATAGCTGGCACCACACCAGGCAATTTAAGCCCATGCTGCAAAGTGCAAGGCGCGTGAAACGCCACGCGCCGTGACTCACCGGCTATTATTGCTGACGAATCACGCCTAAGCTCGACCTGCACTACCTGCGATAAATCTTTTGCCAAACAACTAATGCGCTGTGCCTTTTTGGCATATTGTTCATCGTGTGCCAGTAAGTCACCATAATCTTTAATGGTCACCCCGCAGCCACTGGCGGTGAAAACAATCGCCTCCACGCCCTGTTCAACCATTGGCCACCACCCATCAATCAGTCGACGTATACTGTTCAAACCCTGCTCGTGGCCTGTTGTGTGTAGCTTTAAGGCACCGCAACAGCCTGCATCGGGTTCAATCATAGTAATACCAAATTTTGCCAACACTCGGGATGTTGCCGCGTTGGTCTGCGGCGCCAGCACCGATTGTACACAGCCTTTTAGCAGCAGCATTTTTCGTGGATACTGCTGCTGTGGACGCGCCAAGTTCAGGCTTTTCTCTGGCAACTGATCACGCAGCGATACAGGCAATATGGGCCTCAGCTTTTGTGCTGCTCCGACCAATGTCTTTAAAGGTTGAGGTTGCTGCAATAAGGCACTTACCACTTGGCACTTAGCTTGCTGTATTTTACTTCTAGGTAACACTTCTGCCTGCAAATTACGTCCAGCCTCTAGCAATTGTCCATACGGCACACCCGAGGGGCATGTGGTTTCACAGCTTCGGCACAACAAACAACGATCTAAGTGCACCCGACTACGTTCATCGGCTTGGCCGCTTTCTAACATCTGTTTTAGCAAATAAATCCGCCCACGTGGGCCATCTGCTTCATCACCTAATAACTGATAGGTCGGGCAAGTGGCATTGCAAAAACCACAGTGCACGCATTTGCGCACTGCCTCAGACGCACGCTGTGCAAGAGGGTTTTGTGCAAACTCTTTAGCTAAGTGCAATTCCATTAGCTTACCTGCGGCATAAGATGGGCATTAAAAATGCTGTACGGGTCTAACGCCGCTTTAAGTTTTTTCTGAATGCTAAATAACTCTTGCGCGGTTCCTGCTAACGGCGAATGTAGCCTATTTGGCAATAAAGGCATGGCCCGTCCTCCCAATGCAGTAACTTGCTCCTCAATGCGCCTTTGCTCGCTTGCTGAAGCCTTTATAAATCGCTGCGCACCGCCCCAGTCCATCAATTGCTGCACATCATCCAACACAATGGGGTCAGCCGCAGGCGGCAGTACGCATCGGAAAATACAATCACTACCAGCAAAAAAATCCGCCCTGCGTTCAGCAACGGCTAGAAGAGCGGCGTCACTGGACACGCCTAATTCGGCATAGGCTGGCAAATATTTTAAATCGTACTCAATGGCCTGCGGCGTGCCTGACAAGCGCATCATAATTGCGGCATCCTGCCATTGAGCAGCGCTTAAGGTCGTGCATTTAAAGTGGGCCTTGTTCATCCATTCAATTGCCTGCGCTTGGTCCTCACAGATCACGCTTATCCATTTTTGCTGCGGCGGCACTGGCAAAAGGCGAATCGACACTTCCAGCAATACACCCAAGGTGCCCAAGGCACCTGCCATCGGCCTAAACACATCAAAGCCCGCAACATTTTTCATCACCTTGCCACCAAACTGCAGCACTTCACCGCGTCCATTGATAATTTTTGCGCCTAAAATAAAGTCACGTGCGCCCCCATAGTAGGGCCTGCCTGCCCCAGCAAAGCCAGTGGCTATGGCGCCACCGATGGTCGCTCCATCGCTGGCAAAGGGCGGATCAAAACCCAGCATTTGGTTTTGCGCCGCCAAGGCACTTTGCACTTCAGCAAGCGGGGTTCCTGCTCGAACCACCATCACCAACTCACTTGGTTCGTATTCAATAATGCCGCTATGCGGCAGTACATCAAGCCGCTGCGCTTGCCCATTGCTAGGCTTAAATTTGCTACCGCCAGCGCAAATCTCTAGTGCAGTCTTATCATGGTACGCCTGCAGCACTTGTTGCTGCAGCTGCTGTTCGATACTCGCCACTAGAAACGTTCCAAATCGGGGTGCGACATTTTTCCATGATGCACATGCATTGCACCAAACTCCGCGCAGCGGTTCAAAGTAGGTATCGCTTTATCAGGATTCAGCAAGCCGTCTGGATCAAAGGCCTCACGAATTAATCGAAATTGCGCTAACTCTTCGTCACTAAACTGTACGCACATACGATCAACTTTCTCTAGCCCCACCCCATGCTCACCAGTGATGGTGCCACCCACAGCAATGCATAGATCTAAAATTTCGCCGCCAAACTCCTCGGTGCGTTCCAGCTCGCCAGGTTTATTCGCATCATACAAAATCAATGGGTGCAAATTACCATCACCTGCATGAAACACATTGGCCACCGCTAAACCGTGTTTTTTGGATAGCGCTGCAATGGTTTGCAATACATGCGCCAGCGCCTTGCGCGGAATGGTGCCATCCATGCAGTAATAATCCGGCGAAATACGCCCAACGGCAGGAAAAGCATTTTTACGGCCTGACCAAAATAACGCCCGCTGCGCTTCGTCTTCAGCTAAGCCCACTTCTACCGCTCCACTTTTTTTAAGCAGCGTCGTCACCGTTTCAAGTTGCGGCTCGATGTCTTGCTCCACGCCGTCTAGCTCGCATAGCAGTATGGCTTCGGCCTCGGTGGGATAGCCAGCATGCACAAAATCTTCTACGGCGCGAATCGCCGGTTTGTCCATCATCTCAAAACCGGCAGGGATAATGCCGGCGGCAATGACAGCAGACACAGCCTCACCCGCTTTGCCCAAATCATCAAATGACGCCATCAACACCCGTGCAACCGGCGGGGTGGGCAAGAGCCGCACCGTGACTTCAACAATCATGCCCAACATACCTTCTGAGCCCATCACCAAAGCTAGCAAATCGTAGCCGGGACTGTCTAATGATTCTGAGCCAAGCGTCACGACTTCACCGCTAAGCAGTACCATTTTTACTTGCAGCACATTATGTACCGTCAGACCGTATTTCAAGCAATGCACACCGCCAGCGTTTTCCGCTACATTGCCGCCAATGGTGCAGGCAATTTGTGATGACGGATCGGGCGCATAGTACAAACCCAGCGGCGCAACAGCCTGTGAAATGGCCAAGTTACGCACCCCAGGCAGCACAGTAGCGGTGCGGTTTTTTTCATCAATATGCAATATTTGATTCAGCTTGGCCACCGATAATACAATGCCATCAGGGTGCGGCGTTGCTCCGCCTGACAAGCAAGTGCCTGCTCCGCGCGGCACTACGGGCGTGCGCGTCTCTTGACAGGCACGCATCACTGCTTGTACTTGTTCTACATTCTCAGGCAACACTACTAATTGCGGCATTTGCTTATAAGCACTTAGACCATCACACTCATAAGGCGCCATGCGCACCGCATCGTCAATGAAGCAGTCGGGCGGTAATGCTGCACTGAGCTTTTGCTTTAGTGCAGACAATGAGGTGGCATGCATGTTTTTCACCGTGAAATCGACTAAAATGGATTGTTATTATTACTGGCTTTCTAAAAATCAGATGGAATATAGCCCTGCAGATAAACTTATCATGCGCTTTGACCAAGCGCTAGGCACAATCTTTGGTAGCCCAAAAAAGAGCGACCGTGCCTACCCCGCTGAAACAGTAGCAAGCAAATCATCTACCGATGAGAGCGATAACGCCGAACTAAGCCAAGCAGACAAAGAACTAGCCGCTGGCTTAATGCGTGTAAACCACGTAGGCGAGGTGTGTGCGCAGGCCTTGTACCAAAGCCAAGCTTTAACCGCACGCTCACTGGCTGTGCGTGAATCGATGCAGCAAGCGGCGGCCGAAGAAAACGATCACTTAGCATGGTGCGAACAGCGCTTGGACGAACTGGGTGGCCACAAGAGTTATCTGAATCCATTATGGTATGCCGGTGCTTTCAGCATTGGTACTGTTGCTGGCCTTGCTGGAGATAAATGGAATTTGGGCTTTGTGGCTGAAACAGAGCGCCAAGTGGTAAAGCATTTAGAAAAACACTTAGGCGAGCTTCCTGAGAATGATGATCGCAGCCGCGCCATTGTGGCACAAATGCAAGAAGACGAAGCGGCACATGCTGCACAGGCCGTGGCCGCTGGCGCAGCTCCCTTACCCGCACCGATTAAGGCTGTGATGGGCGCTGCATCCAGCGTGATGACTGCGACAGCCCGCTGGATTTAACTCGCCGAAAGCAGGCCACGTTTTACTGCAGTTTGATAAGCCAGCACCGCCAAGGCCAAGTCACCTAATGGCACGGCACGAAATACAAACGCGGTACGCTGTTGGTCATTCTCTCTCCCCTTGATAGACCCTGCTAGCAATCCCTTTAGATCACCTTTGACCAAACTTGGATCAAGCATTGGAGTCGGCATCGCAGCCTCTTGTTCGGCATCATCGATAATGATTTGATCAAATTTATATAGGCTGCTAGGCATCCACGGTATGGCTAAGTCGATGGAAGACACAAAGACCCCAGGCTTTAACCAGGCCGCATCAATAAACGGCTCGACCTGTAAAGTTACAGGCAGGGATGAAGCAACAATATCTGCCGATGTAACCGCTTCTTGCGCGCCTTCACAGTCGATCGCGTCAAGGTCCAGCTCGTGCGCATCGGCCATTAAGGCTTCACGGTTTTTTTTACCGCGGCCCAGTAAGCGTACTTGCTGCAATGGGAACAAATCTGCGAACAAGCTTAAGTGACTACGTGCTTGCACTCCACTGCCCACAAACGCCATCACTTGCGCGTCGGGCCGGGCCAATTTGCGTGCCGCCACCGCACTTGCAGCCGCAGTGCGCACAGCTGTGATCCAATTGCCATCCACCGTCGCCACTGGCAAGCCGGTGCGGCTATTTAATAGAATGACTGTGGCATTGATCGATGCTAAATCTTGCTCGGCATTAGCCTGGTTCACCACCAGCGCTTTCACCGCCATTAGCGGCGGCTCATCCATCGCTGACAAAGTGGCCATCAAATAACGCTCGTCAGAAGTGGATATA
Source organism: uncultured Gammaproteobacteria bacterium (assembly GCA_938021685.1). Taxonomy (GTDB): domain Bacteria; phylum Pseudomonadota; class Gammaproteobacteria; order Arenicellales; family Poriferihabitantaceae; genus JAAELZ01. The sequence continues at coordinate 5,642 of CALIFM010000254.1, forward strand.
GCTGCTTTGGGTGCAGCGTATACGCCTGATTGCGCCCGCATTAGCTGTTCTAAACCATCAACGATATCAACCGCGCTTAGAGCTAGCTTTTCAAGGATATTGATAGAGAGATGTTGCATTGTGTTAAGCCATTATATATGACAGATTAGTGCTTGTATGGCACAGCGCCTCACACAGCTTGGGCCTGCTCCAGAGCATCCGCTGACTCCAGCCAAGCTTGCTCTGCTTGTTGGTGTGCGCGATCGGCCTCTCCTTTTTGCTTCAATAATGCTGTAAGTTGCGCTTTATTTGCCGTTTCATAAAGGCTCTCATCCATTAGTTGCTTTTCAAGCTGCTGTTGAGCTTGTGCTGTTTTCTCTAAGTACTGCTCGTGTTTTTTCACCTGTTGCATCAAGGGTTTTAACATCAAGCGCTGTTCAGCGCGCTGCTTACGTTGGTCTTTTTTATTGGCGTGAGTCAAATTATCTACAGCAGGCCTTTCTAGGCTTACAGTCTCAGAATCTTGCCTAGTACTGAGCACATGCTGCCCATAATCTTTCAAGTCACCTTCAAACATTGCTGCTTGGCGATTGCCCACTAATACAAGTTGGTCCGCCACACTGCGCAACAAAAAACGGTCGTGCGACACCACCACCATTGCACCATCAAAGTCTTGTAAGGCAACCGTTAATGCATGACGCATTTGCAAATCCAAATGGTTAGTCGGCTCATCAAGCAATAGCAAATTTGGGCGCTGTGCTACCAACAAGGCCAAAGCTAAACGGGCTTTTTCGCCGCCGCTAAAATGGCCGACGGGTTCATCCACGCGAGCTTTCTTAAACGCAAAACCGCCTAGATGATCATAGATTTCTTGTTCGCGAAACGTTGGCTGCTGTTCGTGCAAATAATTAAACGGCGTTTGATTACCATCAAATTGGTCTAGCTGGTGCTGTGCAAAATAACCGACCTTTAGGTGCTTAGAACGCGTAATGTGTCCTATCTGCGGCGTCAAAGCGCCTGCAATCAACTTAATTAAAGTGGATTTTCCCGCCCCGTTAGCACCAATGAGACCAATACGATCACCAGCCAAAATACCTAAGTTAATTTGCTCCAGCACGGGTTGCTCATCGTAACCTGCTGCTGCATCAACAATTTCTAATAAGGAATCAGGCGTTTTATCCGCAGCAATAAACTTAAATTTAAATGGCGATTCGCTATGCGCCGGCGCGATGAGCTGCATCTTCTCCAAGGTTTTTACACGGCTTTGCGCCTGCTTGGCTTTGGTTGCTTTGGCTTTAAAGCGAGTGACGAAGGCTTCGATTTCAGCAATCTCTTTTTGCTGTTTAGCATAGGCTACACCCTGCAGAGCAAGGTTTGCAGCACGCTGCCGTTCAAATTGACTGTAATTACCTTTATAAGCTCGCATACCACCCTGCTCTATATGCAGTACTTGCGTCACAACCGCATCTAAAAAATCACGATCGTGTGAGATCATCATTGCCGTGCCCTGATAACGCTCTAGCCAAGACTGTAACCAAATGATGGCATCTAAATCTAGATGATTAGTAGGTTCATCAAGTAGCAGCACATCCGAACGACACATCAGCGCTCTACCAAGGTTCAGGCGCATACGCCAACCACCCGACAAACTATCAACCGTTTGCTGCATTTGCTCGTTACTAAAACCTAAACCAGCGAGCAATAAACTGGCACGGCTGGGGGCGCTATAGCCATCTATCTCATCCAACGATTGATATAGCCGCCCTAAGGCATCGCCATCTTGCTCTGCCTGAGCTTGCTCGATCTGCTGGTTGATTTGCGCTAAGGGCTCGTCGCCTTCAAGCACAAATTGATGGGCGCTCATGGCGCCGGACGGCACCGACTGCGCAACGTGTGCGATGACCCAATCGGCAGGCATCGAGCAATCCCCTGCGTCCGCCTCAAGCTGGCCCAATATAACAGCAAACAAGCTAGATTTACCGCAACCATTGGCACCGGTTAAGCCAACTTTTTGCTCAGGGTAGATTTCAGCATTTGCTGCGTCAAACAGCAACTGGGGACCGCGACGCACCCCTAACCCGGTAAAACGAATCATCTAGTCAAATGTACCCTCAAGCACTGTGTTCGCGCACAAAGGCTTGTACTTGACTCAAGTCATTTTCAATGCGGGTGAAATGCTCTTCTTTCTGCATCACTTTGGCCAACCGCGCTGGTAGCTCAACTTGAGCTTCAATGGTGGGGGCAACTGCATCAGCAAATTTAGCCGGATGGGCTGTGCCCATGCACACTACGGGCACTTTGTTGCTGCTACGTCTAGCCTGCGCAGCCGCCAAGCCAATGGCCGAATGCGGATCAATCACTTCACCCGTTTGCTGATGCCAATGCTTGATTTGCGCTTTAGTTTCATTGTCATCCAAGCGGTGCGCGCTAAAATGTGATTTGCAGGCGGCATACAATTCATCACTCACACTAAAGCTTTTCTCTGTCGCAAAACTATCCATCAAGTTGTTAATTAATGCTGCATCGCGGCCACTTGCTTCAAACAAGAAGCGCTCAAAATTGCTAGAGATTTGGATGTCCATGCTCGGTGACAAGGACGCTTGCGTACCCGATTGCTGCATTTTTCCAGTTTCAAAAAAACGTGTCAGGATGTCGTTTTTATTAGAGCCGATAATTAACTGCTCAATCGGCAAGCCCATTTGCTTGGCTGCATAGGCAGCAAATATGTTACCAAAATTGCCCGTCGGGACGGAAAAACTAACAGGCTGATCGGGCGCACCGAGCACCAAGGCGGCACGAAAATAATAAACAATCTGCGCACAGATTCGAGCCCAGTTGATGGAATTGACCGCTGACAGTTGCAAATCATTACGAAAAGGTGCGTCATTAAACATGGCTTTGACTAGATTCTGGCAATCATCAAAGTGACCATCCACGGCAAGGTTAAATATGTTTGCATCATCAACGCTGGTCATTTGGCGTCTCTGCACATCTGACACTTTGCCGTGTGGGTATAGCATAAATAATTTGACTGCTGACAAGCCACGCACCGCCTCTATCGCAGCCGATCCCGTATCACCAGAAGTCGCGCCCACAATAGTGCAAGTCTGGCCGCGCTTTTGCAGAAAGTGGCCAAACAGCTGGCCGAGTAATTGCAAGGCAAAATCTTTAAACGCTAAAGTGGGACCTTGAAACAACTCCATGAAAAACAATTGCTCATCCAGTTGCTTGATCGGCGCAATGGCGCTGTGGCTAAAATTGGCATAGGCCTGTGCACTTAAATCAGCTAATTCTTGTTCACTTAAGCAGCCTTCAACAAAGGGGCGCATGATCTCAGTGGTGAGCTTGACGTATGGTAACCCGCGCATTGAGCGAATTTGTGCAGCAGAAAACTGCGGCCACTGCTCGGGCACATATAAACCACCATCGGTTGCCAAGCCCGCTAAAGTAGCACCTTCGAAATCAAGAACAGGAGCGTCGCCGCGCGTACTAATGTATTTCACTGATACCGTGCCTAAAAAGAGATTTTAAATAAGTTGCCCATTATCGCCAACTTAAGCGCTAGCGCAAGTAGCTGAATAAGGTTGTAGCCCATAAATTGAAACTGAATTGATCATTAATTCCCGCTATCTGCTTTAGTTGAATACTTGTACAAGCGAAGATGAACAACTATAATTATGCAAAAATAGTGGCTAAATAGTGGTCTTTTGTGTTTTTGATGTGGTGAACTTAGGTGTCACCTCCTCGCAAGACCCTAAATATTTCATAACATTCGCCCTTGATACAACAACAATAAATACCAAAGGATAGAGAACATTTATATGTTGGCACGCAAAGCAATCGCTGCTTGCAGCTTAGTTTTAAGCATGACCTTTTCGGGTAATGCAGCCACAGCGGCCCCTCCAGAGCTTCTCTACGGTGAGCAACTTGGCTGCTTGGCGATGAATATCTACCAAGAAGCCCGCGGTGAAGCAGATGAAGGCAAATTGGCGGTTGGCGCCGTCACCATGAACCGCGTAAAAAGCAAGCACTATCCCAATAGTATCTGCGAAGTAGTGTGGCAGCCCAAGCAATTTAGCTGGACTTCGCTAAAAGTGAAATACCATGTGCCTAAAGATCTAGATGCTTGGGTTGAAGCTTTAGAAATGGCAGAGCTATTTATGCAAGGCGAAGTTCAGACCGAGGTTGGTGATGCCACGCATTATCATGCTACCAGTGTTTCTCCTGATTGGATGGATAAAAATCAGCTGATCGCACAGCTTGGCAACCACCTGTTTTACAGCCTCTAGTTTATAATAAAAGGCTAATTTAAAGACAGCGCATGCTATTGCTCTATTGCAGTCGCTCAATTTAGTAAGTGTAATAAGTTTCTTAAATGCACAGCATAGCAAAACAAACATAAAAGCTTACGCACAAAGCAGTCTTATCGTCACAATATAATCTGGGCCGAAATTCAACGTGAATGGGTTTGCTATCAGAGCGATTGATTAGCAAAGTTTGATTGACATTACATTATCAAATCAGGATAATTCGCACCCCTTCAAGCTGGCGTCTTCGCTGAGCTTAGCAAGTAAGATGGGGCGTTAGCTCAGTTGGTAGAGCATCTGACTTTTAATCAGGTGGTCGGGCGTTCGAGCCGCCCACGCCCCACCATTTAAAGCGTTTATATTCAACAACTTATCAA
>CALIFM010000255.1 GCA_938021685.1 uncultured Gammaproteobacteria bacterium
CCAAAGACCTGCCGCCAGACGACATTTATCGCGGCAAAGGTTATTACTACCACCCTCAAGGGTTGGTTTTTTGCGTCAACCAAAAGGACTGCCATTGGGCTCCGCCTGAAGCATTGATCGAGGGATTAAAAAGAATGCAAATAAAATCTGGTAACTATAGGTTTAGTATCTAATGATGGAAGCGGGCAAGATGCAATATCTATAACCTCTCAAATTGGTAGACTAAGTGAAATAGAACAAGTTAAGGTTAGCGATTTAGATTTAACCGACGCAGAACAAATTCAAGGTGATACTGATGATAAAGAAACTTAAAGATGAATTTAGGGATAAGATGAAATCATTACAAGTTAATGTGCCTGTTCATGTTGTGCCTATTGCTGAATCATTTGGACTAAAGGTATTTAAGAATACAAATTTCCCAGATAAGCTTTCTGGGCTAATTAAAAAGGTTGATGATTCTTATCAAATTCACGTAAATGGCAACCACCCGATCACTCGGCAAAGGTTTACTATCGCTCATGAGCTGGCTCACTTTCTACTGCATAAGGATATAATTGGTGATGGTATTACTGATGACTATTTGTATAGATCAAATTTAAACAAATCAATAGAGCGAGAGGCAAACCAGTTAGCTGCTGAAATTCTAATGCCTGAGCATTTACTGAAGACCAGTAAATACAAGGAAATGACAATTTCTGAGCAAGCAGACGAATTTTGGGTTTCCAAAGTGTCAATGGATATACGCCTAGGTCAAATTCTTTAGTCTTTAGGATTGTAATCAAGCGCGGTTTTTAACGCTTGGTTATGCTCAATTTTCATTTTCCATAATTAGAAGTTAAGTACACCATTTATTTCAACTTAGTGTAAAGTTATATATAATTACCTAAAATCTTTACAAAGCAGAGAACATAGTATATAGTGAGCAATATTGAGGATTTGTAATGGTTTGGCTAACTAGAATATTCGCATCAGCATGGATTAAGTGGGTTGGGTATGGGCTGATTGCTGCAGCCATTGCTTACTTGGTCTTAGAGCCGCGTATCAAGCTTTCGCATAGCCGTGCAAAGGTAGAGGTCTTAAGCAGAAAAGTTGAAGTGCTTAGCGCAGAAAACACGCTTGCAAAGGATAGCTTAAACAAGCTGGACACTATTAGCCAAGGCCAGCAAGAACTAGCGCGAAATCAAGCAGAAGCAGCTAAACAAAATGAGGCAAGAATCAATGAACGACTTAGTAAAGATGAAGAATTTAAGCGTTGGGCTGATACTACTTATCCTGACGGGCTGTAGCCACTTTGAGAAAGAGGTCATCGTCTATAAGCCTGTTGAGTTGCCTAATATCTTAACAGAGCTACCGCCACGCCCCGTAGAGCCTCAGCCTCCGCGTACTAACCTAGATATGTACTACTACCACAAGGAGCTGCATAGATATGCTGATTGGTTGGAGATTCAGATTAAGATGATTGAAGGTTTTTTAAGTAGAGAGGAGCCATAGTGCCTAGCTGGATAATCCCCGTTGCTGTTATTTTGGCCGTGCTTGCGGTAATTGCTTCGCGCAAGTCAAGTAGCATATCAATCAAAGGCATTATACTAGGTGTTCTGCGTTGGGATATGCACGACGACACCGGCGTTACTCCGCAAGAGCAGGGCTTCTTAAAGGACTGGCATAAAAGGTGGCCGTTCTATGCGAAGCTAGAAAATGGCAGGCTTACATTCAGGCGTTACGATATGGCGCGACGTATGCAACTTGAAATTAATTATGCGCAAAAGGCAGGTATTGACTATTGGATATTCAATGGCCCTGCACGAACGCTTGTTCCTAATGGTTTTGGTTTGCATAAGAGCTTGTATGCTTATCTGCGTAACAAGTCAAACCACAAGGTTAATTTTGTGCAGGCTTTATTCGCTGGCGAGAATGCACGAGCTAAAGGTATCGTGAATTGCCGTCGCGATCATACAGAAAAGCAGATGAAGGAAATCTTGCAGCGCATGAAGAACGCAAGATGGCAGCACGTTACTATTAAAGGTGGAAGACGGCCCTTGTTTGTTGTACTCAAGCCAGAGTTATACATCGGCCGCATGGGAATGAAGAATTTGGTGGAGTACATCCGCTGGGCTTGTGAGCGTGAAGGTTTGGGCAATCCATATATTGTGGCACAGAGTATTGAGAACACGGCCAGATATGCCAAAGCTTTAAAGCAGGCGGGCTTTGATGCGATTAATGATTATGGACCTACTGATGGCGCAGGCACTCACCCACGGGATAAAGCAATGTCTTACAAGGGCGCGACTGCTGCGTTAAAAGCAAGGCTTAAAAGAGATAGCAAGCTTGGCATCGATCTTGTTCCTTATGGCTCGCTTAACTGGTATCCGTGGCCTAGATCAGGAGGCAAGCAAGCTTATCACCACCATCAGAACCCTAAGAACAAAAAGGAAGTAGTTGAGCGCGTAAAAATGATTGCGCAGATTGCTGCTGATACGCCCGCTAAAACAATGATGCTTTACTCATGGAACGAAAACAGTGAAGGGGTTGGTGTTGTTCCAAAGCTTGGCAACGATGGGCAAGCAGTTACATTTTATTTAGATTCAATTAAAGAGGCAGTATGAGCATTGAAACAATAACACAATACCTGCCGTTTATTATCGGTGCGCTAGTTTTAATTTGGCTTATCACTAGGCGTAAGAAAGGCAAGTCTGGCCAACCTAAAGCTGGCGGCAAGATTAAAGCCACTAAGCGCGTGGTGCTTACAACGCCCACAAGCCGCAAGGTGATGTCTGTTGCTAGCCATAATGGCAAGCTAGCTGCTGGTACTTATGATTTAGGCGGCCCTGTTTACGTTTACCATGATGGCAAAAGAACAGAGATCAAGGCTAAAGAATCAGTGCATCGGTTGCGATCATTTGGTGACTTATTGATCGCCTCATGTGAAAAAATACAACGTGTAGTCAACGGGGTTACTGGCGCAACTTTAAGCACTGGTGACAAGTACATGGTTACTGATACCAATAAGCTGCTTGGTAAGTTTGTTACAGCATCAACGCCCAGCTTTACTAAGCCTAGCCCTATTTACATTCGAGTACATGGTGACAAGATTAAGCAAATATCACCAAATGGCAAATGGTTTTGCCGTGATGTATTCGAGATGAACGGTAAGGCTTATTTGTTGGCCTTTGATTACGACAACACCGAAGGCGGTGTATTTGAAAGTGCAGACCTAAAGACATGGACTTGGAAGCCAATTTTCGGCAACAAGCGTCCAATGCGTCAGGCCGCGTACAAGGGCCGATCTGTCATTAGCTACTCAGAGTATGAGAATGGTAAAAGACTGGCAGCAGGTGTCCTAGATTTGCAGCATGACCTAAGCTGGAAAGACCTAGACCGAGATACTGGTCATGGCGGCGCATTTGAGTTAGTCGTACACAACGGAAGTGTTTACTACACCACACTTAACTGGAAGGGCGGCGGCAATGCAACCATTCGTAGTAACCAAGATGGTGAGTTTAAGACATTCGTTACCTTTGATGAACCAGAGGCATTAGGACTTGCTGTAAGCCCTGCAGGAACGCTTTGGGCTGGAGTGGGTGGCGAGGGTCATGTTGGCAAGGTTTATGAGATTGGTGGCGATGATACTCAGCCTAATCAAGATGATGCGCAAGACCCTAGGTCAATCAAAGGCGGATTTGTTTGGAAGCCAGTAAGCGAAGGTGACGGCAAGTTGGTCGTTTTGCTGCCCGCAAGCTATAATGATAATGCCATTAAGGTGAACGGGGAGGTTGGTAGATATGCAGGGCGCACCAATGGTAATCGTCCTACACATCGCTTTACTAAAGCTGGCGCAGGCTACCCGCCGAATAGTATACTTGAAGTCAACGGTGTTAAGTATTTAATTGCAAATCCTTCACAGCGTATAGGCTAAATAACCGCGCCATATTTTTTCGGGATATGGCTGGCTTGCCCTTTATTATTATCTAAGCAAGAGTGGCTGAGTGGTCGAAAGCGAAGGACTGCAAATCCTTTTAGGTAACTACACGCGGGTTCGAATCCCGCCTCTTGCTCCACATTAAAACAATTTGCTTATTTCCCACGGCACATAATCTATTTCTTTTACTGTGCAAGCCA
>CALIFM010000256.1 GCA_938021685.1 uncultured Gammaproteobacteria bacterium
ACTGCTGTTACGTTCGCTTCAGGGTTGGCCAGTAAAATGGGCGCCACGATTGGCACCACCACCACGGCAATTTCAATGAAGTCTAAGAAAAAGCCCAGCAGAAAAATAACCAGCATCACCACCAAGAATTGACCCCAAAAACCGCCGGGTAAGCCAGTCAAAAATTCTTTTACCAATTCTTCACCGCCAAAAGCACGAAAGGCGGAGGTCAGCATTGCCGCACCAATCAAGATGATAAACACCATCGAGGTGGTTTTAGCTGTTTCAATCATCACCTCTTGCAAGGTGTTGTCAATCTTGTAGGCACGCCATGCGCTCCAGATAATTGCCAACACTAAAAAGCCCACAGCAATGGCGGCCATGATAATCCAAAATGCTTGGCGCTCGTTCTCGATGTTTTTGATGTTGATGGTCTGGTTAGAAACGATCAGCACAATGGCCACCGTGGCTAGCAGGGCAATAACGGCGGGCACATAAGTCGCTTTGCCGCCATCATACAGGCGGTAACCGGCCATAATCATCGCGCCAATTGCACCAATAGAGCCCGCTTGGTTAACTGTTGCAACACCGGTGATGATGGAGCCCAGCACTACAAAAATAAGTGTTAAAGGCGGCACCAAAGCCAAAAAAACCTTACCAAAAAAGCCACGATCGTATTCGCCGTCATACGGTACAGGCGGAGCCAGCTTCGGGTTGATGCGGGCGGCGACCAGGATATACAGCATATAGATGCCAACCAAGATCAGCCCAGGCACTAAGGCGCCCATGAACATGTCACCGGCACTGGCCGATACTACGTCCAATTGCGAGGGCATGGTAAATTCGCCAGTCGTTTCTTTATACAGCTCTTTACGCGCGGTGTTGGCTTGGTCGGCTGCGTTGGATAACTGATCAGCCAAGATGATTAAAACAATAGAGGGCGGAATGATCTGCCCTAGTGTCCCCGAGGCGCAGATGGTGCCGCAGGCCAATGATTTAGAGTAGTTGTTGCGCAACATCGCAGGCAAGGAGATTAAACCCATTGCGATCACGGTCGCACCGACAATGCCCGTGGTGGCCGCGAGCAACGCACCTACAAAGACCACCGAGATGCCGAGGCCGCCCGGCACGGGGCCGAACAACTGTGCCATGGCTACCAATAAATCTTCAGCGATTTTCGAACGCTGCAACATGATGCCCATAAAAATAAACAGTGGGATCGCAATCAGCGTGTCACGTTCAACTAACCAATAAAGGCTACGAAAGTTAGTAACACCGGCGCTGAGCCATTGCACAGGGCCATCTTGGGCGAAGTAGGCGGCGACATCACCGGCAAAAATATAACCGCAGGCAGCAGCAATAGCGATGGCAATGATAGCCGAACCGGGCAGGGCAAAAGCTACAGGGAACCCGGCCGTTAAGGCCAAGATCATCAGTAGCAGAAGTAGGCCTAAAAATAGTAATTCCATTTTAAGCTTCCACCTCGTTTGCGGTGCGGAGCTGCTTGGGTTCAAGCAACACATTAACGCTTTGCAAAAAATAAGCGGTAAATTGCATCGCCATGCTAATAGCAAACACCACTAAAAAGCCCGCCATCAAGTATTTAACATACATGCCATAACCGCTTTGCGAGACTTCAAAATTAATAATCGGAGAGATTAGGCTGCTTTGTTTGGTGCCCATTCCAAGAGTCAGAATGGTCCAGCACACGGGCAAGCCAAGTAGCAAAGACCCCAATGCATTAACCCAAGCCTTGCCGCGTCTGCCAAAGCTTTCGTAGAGCACGTCTACGCGCACATGGCCACCTTCAACTAGTGTATAAGCACTTGAGAATAAAAATAAAGCGGCATACCAATAGCGCACCAAGTCGCCCATAAAGGCTTGCTCATAGGAGAACACAAAGCGCGAAATAACGATGCCAAATTCGGCCAAGACCACCAGCACCGCCAGCCAGATAAAGCCTAGCGAGCGGCTAAAAGCAGCCACCACGAACGAAAAAGCAATCAAGGGATAGTGCAGATAAAGCCCTCGGGTGCGTGATTGATCCAATATAGCCCCTAGTGATTCACCGACCATGGGTACGAGTAGGTTCTCTACCCGTAAAAAAGAGATCACACCGTCAGCAATGCCGGTTAAGAATACGGCCCAAAATGCGGCGCGGATAAAGTAATAAGTCCAATTGGAATAGCGCTGAGCTTGCTCACTTAATCCAATGTGTGGCGTTTTAAATGTATAGGCAATCAGCAATAGTGGCACTAGCAAGTGCATGCCCAGCATAACAGCTGCTTTCCAGCCTTGCCCATCAGCCAAGGCAGAGTCAGCACCAAAGAAATGGTGCACGCTGTCTGCAACGTTGGGCCATTGCTGCCAAAACACTAAGTAGCGCGACAACAAAAACAAAAACAAAAAGGCCATCGACAACTGGCCAATAATGCGAACGAATTGCCGTTTGTTATGATTCAAGGTAGATGAATTCAAGCTTGTATTCAGCAGCCAGATACAACAACGCAGTGTTAGGTGAAGCCCATGCTGGGCGGCCCCATTAAAAAGCGAAGCTGACTTTAGCCAGCTTCGCTGTTTTAAAACCTGCGTCTAATCTAAGCTCGACGCTAGATTATAGGCCTAACACACGGTTGCGCTGGGCAACATAGGCTTGGTCAGACAGCTTGGCCCAAGCACCGATGTTAGCGCGCGCAGCCACGAAGCTTTCGTGGATTTCTTTAGCCAATGGGCTGTGTGCAACCACGTCTGCAAACACTTCTTCAGCGGCTTCGCCAAAGCTGTCGTATACATCGTCGTTGAATTCGCGTACTTCCACACCCTGATCGTTGATCAAGCGCGCTAGTGCGTCACCGTTTTTGGCATTGTACTCTGACATCATCACGTCGTTTTCAGTTGAAGCAGCCGCTTCAATCATTGCACGCTCTCCGTCAGATAAACCATCCCAGAATTCCTTGTTAATGCCGCAAGCTAGCATGGCGCCAGGCTCGTGCATACCAGGGAAGTAATAATACTTAGCCGCTTCGTAGAACTTCATGATCTCGTCGTTCCAAGGGCCTACCCACTCAGTGGCGTCAATCGAGCCAGAAACCAAGTTTTCGTAAATTTGACCACCAGGCAGTGAAACAGGCGAGCCGCCTAGCTTAGCCATGACATCGCCGCCTAGGCCAGGGATACGCATTTTCAAACCTTTTAGGTCGTCAGCTGAATTGATTTCCTTACGAAACCAACCGCCCATTTGTACGCCAGTATTACCACACATTAGGCCTTTTAAGCCAAATTCTGCGCTCAGCTTGTCCCACAGCTCTTGGCCGCCACCGAAGCGTATCCAAGCGTTCATTTCAGTGTACGTCAGGCCAAAAGGCACGGCAGTGAAATAAGCAAAACCAGGGTGCTTGCCTTTCCAATAATACTCAGCTGCGTGGTACATCTGCGCATTGCCTGAGGCTACTTCGTCAAATGAGTCGAATGCTTTAACGCGCTCACCCGCCGCAAAATAATTGACTTGCATGCGGCCATCACTAATAGCACCTAAGCGCTCAGCAAATCGTTGAGCACCGGTACCCAAACCAGGGAAGTCACGTGGCCAAGTGGCCACCATATTGATTTCAATGCGGTCTTGTGCAATAGCAGGGGCCGCCAGCGTAGAAGCAGCGGTAGCCACTGCACCTGTTGCAGCACCTTTCAATAAATCACGTCTTTTCATTCTCTCTCCTCGTTTAGGTAAGTAATAATTATGTTGTTTAAGATACTTTATTTATAGTTATATCTGTACACACTGTGTGCGTATACACACTAGTATTGCGCATTTAAACTAAAAAGTAAACGTGAGACACTAAAAGTAAAGCTAAGACTTTAGTCGTATTTTGTGTTTGCCTAGATTCTGTATTAAATCAGCTGTATCAGCAGAAATACAAATCCCGCTATCAGTGCAATTGGAATCAAAAAACCCGCCCAATCTTTAGGGGCATCTTTGTTTTCTTTAATGCTACGAATGGCGCTGGGTAAAAATAGAAAGGCTGTGCCTGCTATCATCACTACTAAGAAGATTTTCTCCCACATTGATAAGTCATTCATTTAGATAGCCTCCAGTGTTTAAGGTTAGCATGCAATTCTAGCGTGCTTTTCAAGGTAAAAAGTTGTTTATATAAAGGCAGCGCTTCTGCGGTTTGTTCAACATGGTTGCGCAGCTTGCCTGTCAATTGTTCGCTGTTGTTCAGCAGCGTCTCGACATCGTTAAATTCCTTCAGCAACTTTATGGCTGTCTTTCCACCGATGCCTTTTACCCCAGTAATGTTTAAAGAGCTCGAGCCACATAGCGCGAAGTAGTCTATTAATTGATGAGGCGCGATGCCGTAGCGATTAAAGATAAAGGCTGCATCAATGGGGGTGTCAGTGAAGTGATCATGCAGCTTGGTTTGTGGGCTACACAATTGCGCGAGCAGGTGATCGGTTGACAAAATTAAAGTTTGGCCTGCTTGACTCTGCATTTTTACTGCGATAGACGCAATCGTGTCATCAGCCTCAGCATGTTCCACTTCAATATGGTTCACATTCAATAACCCAAAAGCGTGCTTGATATTATCTAAATTAGCTAATAAGGAGGCAGGCTGTGGCTTACGTTCTGCTTTGTAGTCAGGGTAGAGAGCATGGCGCCAAGTGGGCCC
>CALIFM010000257.1 GCA_938021685.1 uncultured Gammaproteobacteria bacterium
AAGGTCAAAAGTCGTTTATCGCCACCGTTAGATATGCAGCAGGCTGCCATTGTAGCCGAGCAACTACTTGGCAATGCTTGTATAAACTTAGATCGCTATTGGCCGGGTCAAGTGGTGCTGGCGGTCAGTCCTGATATAAAACACCGTGCATTTAGAGCTTTGCAGCGACGCTATGATTTTGATTGCGTTGAGCAATATGGAACTGACCTAGGTGAGCGCATGGCCAATGCTCTTGACGATGGCCTGCAAACAGGCGAGATGGCCGCTGTTATTGGGGCCGATATTCCAGCAATTAATCGGCCGATATTAGAACATGCTTACGAATGGATGGCGCAGGGTGAAGGTGTGATTGGCCCGACCATGGACGGTGGTTTTTACTTTTTAGGGGTGGCAGGCAAACCAACGGATTTGTTTTTAGGGGTGCAGTGGGGCAGCAATAAGGTATTTGAGCAAATCATGCAAAATGCAAACGATTTGCACATCAAGCTAAACTTGTTGCCCAAACTGCACGATTGTGACTATTGGCCGGATGTGCAGCACGCGGCTAGTGAAATTGCATCATTTCGGCGCGCCTTACAAGCACATAAGATCGACTTAAGCTTTGAGCTGGAGACTAAGCCAAGCTCGAGTTAGTGATTAAATTGGATGCTATTTTACGCTTATTTGCGCGCATGACCGTCGCCAAAGACAACGTATTTTTGGCTGGTCAAGCCTTCTAGCCCTACTGGGCCGCGTACATGCAGTTTATTGGTGCTAATGCCGATTTCGGCACCAAGACCGTATTCAAAGCCATCAGCAAATTGAGTGGAAGTATTGACCATCACAGAACTGGAATCGACCTCACGCAAAAAACGATTTGCGGCGCTTAAATCTTCGGTAATAATGGCATCAGTGTGGCCCGAACCGTGCTGCGCAATATGCGCCAAGGCTTCATCCAAGCTTTGTACCACCTTGATGGACAGAATGCCCGCTAAGTATTCGGTGCCCCAGTCTTCGACAGTGGCTTGTTTAGCGCCACTTACCAGAGCACAAGTTTGCTTGCAGCCGCGTAGTTCAATGCCCGCTTCGGTATATTGCTTGGCTAGCGTTGGCAACAAATTAGTAGCTACTGCTTGATGCACTAGTAATGTTTCCATTGCGCCGCAGATGCCGTAGCGTCTCGCCTTTGCGTTATAGGCCACGTGTATCGCCTTGTCGATATCGGCGGCTTCATCTATATAAGTATGACAAAGCCCATCAAGGTGTTTGATTACCGCGACGCTGGCTTCATCGCCAATGCGTTGAGTCAGGCTTTTGCCTCCGCGCGGAATAATTACATCGATGTACTCGTTAGCGGTAATCATCTGGCCTACTAAACTACGATCGGTGCTTTGCATTACTTGCACGCAATCAATTGGTAGATCCGCTTCTTGTAAGCCTAGCTTAATACACTCAGCAATGGCCAAGTTGGAGTGTATGGCTTCTGAGCCGCCGCGTAAAACTGCTGCATTACCCGACTTAAGGCACAAGGCGGCGGCATCAGCGGTCACATTGGGGCGCGATTCGTAAATAATGCCAATCACCCCTAAAGGCACGCGCATTTTGCCGACTTGGATGCCGCTGGGTTGAAAGGTAAGATCGGATATTTCGCCAATCGGATCGGGCAATTTGGAAATTTGCTCTAAACCGTTCACCATACTTTCAATGCGCGTGTTATCCAAACTAAGTCGGTCCAGCATGGCTGCATCTAAGCCTTTGGCTTTCGCGTTACTTAGGTCTTTATCATTTTGTTCAACAATATAACTGGCTTGCTGCTGCAAGTGGCTTGCAATGCACAGTAGGGCCGTATTTTTGTTGGCAGTTTGGCTGCGAGCTAGTATATGGCTGGCAGTACGGGCATTTGCACCTATGCTTTGCATGGTGTTTTGCTTTATACTATTAGTACTGTCTTCTATACTGTTGGAGTTTTCTGTCGATTCGAGAGTCATAAATCGGATATTACTGCAATTTGCGGCTAATTAAGTGAATTTAGTATACCGAATCAACTACCAGAAAACAGTGCTTAAGCGCTGACGTAACTAAGCTTTGCTTTATATTTGTTGCGATCAGGGCAAATTCCAAGACGTATTTGATTTTTTTGTTGACTAAAGGTATAATAATCCTGCTTTGCGGCTATTTATTGGAATAGACGCTCAATAATAATCAAGTACAATAAATTTATAGGTGGCAATTATGGCAAAAGGGCTATGTGGCTGGGGTGACGGTATGTCACTCAAAAAATGGTGGTTATGGGCCTTGTTAGGTCTATTGGCTATTTACGCATTAATGTTGATGAGTAAATGGCGGAATATTGAAGGTGACATTCAAACAAGAACGGCTCAAGCATTAACTGCTGAAGGCCATGATTGGGCAAGTGTTGACTTACATAGCCGAGGCAGAGATGTGCTACTGACAGGAAATGCTCCTTCAGAAGAAGCGCGCCTAGCAGCCATTGAAGTGGCAGAAAATGTCAGAGGCGTGCGTGTGGTTGACGTTGACGGTGAAATTACTCCGGTACAATTGTCTTCAGCTAGCTTTAATTTGAAAGCAGACGGTGACAATGTTGTGTTGTCGGGTGCGATGCC
This sequence comes from uncultured Gammaproteobacteria bacterium, assembly GCA_938021685.1. Classification (GTDB taxonomy): domain Bacteria; phylum Pseudomonadota; class Gammaproteobacteria; order Arenicellales; family Poriferihabitantaceae; genus JAAELZ01. The sequence goes on from CALIFM010000257.1 coordinate 2,604, forward strand.
AAGCCAAGATTTAATTGACGCAACCGTAACTAAAGCCAACAGCGCTTATGGTGCTGAGCGTGTTGTAAATAACTTAACAGTTGACGCAAACACCAGCAAACCAGGTTGGTTAAATGGCTTGCAATCGTTATTACCAGGTCTTGCAACAGCTGTGCGTGATGTGGATATTCAAGTTAGTGATGATGGTAGCAGTATCGCAGGTGTAGTGGAAAACGACAAAACGAAAGCAGGTTTGTTACACGAGGCTGAGCATATCTTCACAAATGGCTTTACCGAAGATGTTCAGGTTATGTCTTCTGGCCCATCGGCTGAAGAGCTAGCTGCAGCGGCTAAGGCCGAAGAAGAGCGTATGGCTGCTGAAGCCGAAGCTGCGAAGAAAGCTGAAAACGATGCAGTTGCTAGCAACTGCCAAGCCCAACTCGCTGATGCACGCCAAGGTGGCCGCATCAATTTTGAGACAAGCAGCGCAACGATCAATGCTGAAAGCTATCCCTTATTAGATCGATTAATTGGGGTGATGAATAATTGTAAAGACTCTATTCGTAGCATCGGCCGAACCATTGAGATTGCAGGCCACACTGATAGCCAAGGTGATGATGCCTCTAATCTTGAGCTAAGCAATGCACGTGCAGCTTCAGTGCGTACCTACATGAGCAATGCGGGTGTGCCTAGCGATCTAATTAGTGCTAAGGGCTATGGTGAAACTTCACCTATTGCCACTAATGATACTGAAGAAGGGCGCGCGCAAAATCGTCGCATTCAATTTGAAATAAAACAATAAAGGGTTATTACTATGGGTTATCTATTTTCACAAACATTATTTTGGATCATTCTAGCATTCTTGCTTGGTTTGCTGTTTGGTTGGCTATTAAAAAGCATTTTCTGCCGTTCGTCGCATGATGACAATACCGCAAGCTATGCAGCAACAGGTGCAGCAGCAGGTAGTAGCGTAGCGACGACTGATGTTGATGCCGATGCTGGCGTAGCTGTAGACGCAGACGGTGATGGCGATGTTGACTATTATGTCACTGATGACATGAAGCCAGCTACTTTGACTTCACCAATTGGCGGTGTAGCCGATGATCTGAAGCGTATCAAAGGTGTTGGACCAGTGATTGAAAATACACTAAATGACTTGGGTATTTTCAACTTTTCTCAAGTGGCTGACTTCAGCGCTGATAACGTCAAGTGGGTCGACAATCACATCTCGTTCCCTGGTCGTATTGATCGTGAAGAGTGGGTGCGTCAGGCTAAAGACTTGGCTGCAGGTCGTAAGACCGAGTTTGCTTCACGTTATGACAAAGGCGAAGTGGGTGAAGACAACCCCAATGCTTAGCCAGGTGTGATGAGTCGCTCTAGGTATGCTAGGGTGCACCGACAAAAAGGCTGCTATCAAGCAGCCTTTTTTGTGGGTCGATGCTTTGTGCAGAAGAAAAGTAAGGGTGCCTCAGCTAAAGAGCTTTAGCGTTAGGCTAGTGGAAAGGAGGCATCAGCCTCTAACCTAAGGCAGGCACTTCACCAAAACGAGCCGAATATTTGTTTGGCGGCGGCACATAGCGCGATTTATGGTCGGGCATTACCTCTAGGGGGTTAACATACACCGCATCGGGTCGGTCTTGGCGCTCCACGGTATTACGACTGGCAGGCTTGTTTGGAGCCGCGCTTCTAGGAGCCATAGCTTTTTTGCCTGCGCCCGTTGTCGGTTTGCTAGTGCCACCGCGGCGGCCAGCAGGCTTACGCTTGTTGTCGTAGCTTTTAAGCGCGCTTAAGTCGGGCTTGTTTTCTGGTTCAACCAGCAAGTCATCTGTGATTTTGCCTACTGGTAAAGCATGGCCAATGTACTGCTCGATGTCCATCATCGAATAGGCGTACTTTTCGCAAGCTAGGCTGATCGCATGCCCGCTAGCACCAGCGCGTGCAGTACGCCCAGAGCGATGCACATAATCTTCAGCGTCTTGCGGTAAGTCGTAATTAAACACGTGGCTAACATCAGGGATGTGTAAGCCGCGTGCGGCCACATCTGTAGCCACCATTATATCGACTTTGCCATCGTGAAATTTTTTCAGCAGTTTTTCGCGCTTAACTTGCGGCACGTCGCCCGATAAAATTGCACAGGATAGCCCGTTTGCTTCCAGCCACGCCGCGACTTTATTGCCTTCGTGCTTGGTATTAATGAACACTAAGGAACGCTTGTCCGCTTCGCCTGATTTGAGCAGATTAATCAGCACGGTTATTTTTTCATTTTGCGCAGGGTAATAAACAATCTCTTCGATACGTTGTACTACCATTTCTGATTCGACCCTCACCTTTTCGGGGCCGTTCATATGCTCATAAGCGAGTTCGTCCACTCTAAAAGACAAGGTAGCCGAAAACAGCAAGTTCAACCGCTGATCACCTTCCGGCATGCGGCGTAGCAAATAACGAATGTCCTTGATAAAGCCTAAGTCAAACATACGGTCGGCTTCATCCATTACCGCAATTTTGATGGCATTAAGGTGGAAAACCTTTTGTTTGTAATAGTCAATCACACGGCCCGGAGTGCCAATGAGCACGTCCACGCCTGCTGCGATGGCCTGTCGTTGCTCGTCATAGCCGGTACCGCCATAAGCCAATGCCAATCGGATATCAGTGCCTTTAGCTAATGCTATTGCGTCTTTATGAATTTGAATCGCCAGCTCGCGGGTTGGTGCAAGGATTAATGCTTTGATTGCGCCTTTATCAGTTTTTTTCTTCACCGGTTTCTTGGTAGATTCTGTGTCACTCTCTTCCTTGTCGAGCTCGGTTTTGCTTTCGTCAGTATTTTGATCAGCGTTTTTAGTCTCCGAATTTTGCTTTTCACCTTCAGTAAGAATATGGTGAAAAGTAGCCAGCAAAAACGCTGCTGTTTTGCCTGTGCCGGTTTGGGCTTGACCGGCCACGTCTTTGCCTCGCAAAGCGATCGGCAGTGATAGTGCTTGGATGGGTGTGCAAAATTCAAATCCTGCATCGGAAACACTTTGTATCAATAAAGGATGAAGTGGGAGCGCATTAAAGCGCAGTTCACTTAGATGTTTGTCTTGCATGCTGTATAATTAGCCGGTATTAGGTGTCTGCGCGTCGTCCATTTAGAGCGCATTGTATAGTGCAGATGTTTGCCTTGTTTTTAGTGGGTAGTGATAGCATATAACCAACCGCACATTATACCCATATTCCCCCAGTGTTTTTGATTTAGTGGAAGTAATATTATGTCAGACCAAATTGTAGAAATAACCGATGATAATTTTGAGCAAGAAGTGCTTAATTCAGACATCCCTGTATTGCTAGACTATTGGGCCGAATGGTGTGGTCCGTGCAAGATGATTGGCCCCATTCTTGAAGAGTTGGTGGGCGAGTATGAAGGTAAAGTCAAAATTGGCAAAATCAATGTGGATGATAACTCTCAAACGCCACCTAAGTTTGGCATTCGTAGTATTCCTACTCTGATGATGTTTAAAAACGGCCAGGTTGAAGGCACTAAAGTGGGTGCTTCGTCAAAGTCGGATTTAGCCGCTTTTATCGATAGCAATATTGCTTAAAGCAAGCTTGTTTTAATTTACAGTGCGCGTATCGTGCATTTTTGCTTAGTTTGAGTTTGGCGACGATTGGCCGCCCGGTTGGTAGATGAAGAATATTATTGGAAAAGTCATTTCGCAAGGGCTTGACACGTTGATTGAGGAAGGCTTATTGAGCAAGGAAGCGAAAGACAGCGTGCATATTGAGCGTGCGCGTGACCGCCAGCACGGTGACTTTGCTAGCAACATCGCGATGGTGCTAGCAAAGCAAGCAAAAATGGCCCCGTGCGCAATTGCAGAAAAATTGCTAGCCGCGATGCCAAGCCATGCTTCGATTACAGAGGTCAATATCGCAGGGCCAGGCTTTATCAATTTTAAACTAGCAACACAAACACAAAGTGCCATTATTGATACTGTGCGCCAGGCCGGTGAAGAGTATGGCAAATCAAAAGTTGGCGCGGGCGAAAAGGTGATGTTGGAGTTTGTTTCTTCCAACCCGACCGGGCCACTACATGTTGGTCATGGCCGAGGTGCAGCCTATGGTGATGCGCTGCGACGCTTACTTAACGCTTGCGGCTACGAAGCGCATGCAGAATATTATGTCAACGACGCGGGCCGCCAGATGCATATTTTGGCAATCAGTGTTTATGTGCGATACCTTGAGGCTGCTGGTCAACCAGCTAGCTTGCCTGCAAATGGATATAAGGGTGCGTATGTTTCTGACCTTGGAGCTGCACTGTATACGAATGAAGGCGATGATTTACTACTAGAGCTTGCTACTTTGTTTGCTGATTTACCAGAAGATGAAGAGGCCAGTATCGATGCGTTAATTAGCCGCGTGCAAACAGGCTTAGGCGAGAAAAAATACGGCCTTGTTTTTGATGCGGGGCTGAATGCCTTGGTTGAGGATATTCGTCAAGACCTGAGTGAGTTTGGGGTTGAGTTTGAAACCTGGTATTCAGAACGCTCATTGGTAGATAAGGGTATGATCAGTGCCGCGGTTGAAGTGCTAAAGAGTAACGGTAAGCTGTATGAGCAAGCAGGAGCGTGGTGGTTTAAGTCGACTGATTACGGTGATGAGAAAGACCGAGTGGTGCTGCGGGCCAATGGCGCGCATACCTACTTTGCTGCCGACATTGCCTATCATCTTGATAAGCGCCAGCGCGGCTATGACAAGCTGATTAATATTTGGGGTGCCGACCACCATGGGTATATCCCACGGGTAAAGGCAGCCTTTTCCGCGATGGGTGAAGACGCGGAGCGTCTACATGTTTTATGGGTGCAATTTGCAGTGCTGTATCGAGGTGAAGAGAAGGTGTCGATGTCCACTCGCGGTGGTGACTTTGTTACTTTGCGCCAGCTGCGTGAAGAAGTGGGCAATGATGCAGCGCGTTATTTCTATGTGATGCGCAAACCTGAGCAGCACATGGACTTCGATCTAGAATTAGCTAAGTCGCAAAGCGCTGATAATCCGGTTTATTATGTGCAATATGCCCATGCAAGGGTTTGCAGCGTATACCGTCAACTAGAAGAAAAAGGTTTGCAGCCCGGTGTAGATGCCGATTATAGTTTGTTGGGTGAGCAGCAAGAGCTGGACTTGATGATGCAATTAGCACGCTATCCTGAAGTGGTTGAAAAAGCTGCACGCGATTATGCACCGCACCAGGTAGCTAATTATCTGCGTGAGCTGGCAACCGCATTTCATGCTTATTACAATGCACATCCGTTTATTTCATCTGAAGAGAATTTGCGCAATGCACGTTTAGCGCTGATTGATGCTGTGCGCGTAGTCATCGCCTGCGGCTTAAACACATTGGGGGTCAGTGCCCCTGAGGCAATGTAAAATGGCACAAGCACGAAGAAAGAAAGCGCGCGTAAGCAAAAAACAAGAAAAAAATGGTGCTGGCATTGCCAGTCAGGCGTTTATGTTTTTATTTGCGGGTATCTTAATTGGGGTGCTATCTACTTTATTCTGGCAAGGTTATCGCACCAGTCATGATGATGACATCGGTAGTGGCTTGAAAGACATGGTGGACAAGTCGCGCGAAAATTCGCAGAAACAGCAAGCTCAGCAGGATGATACAACACCGATTGTTGTTGCTGATGAGCCGCGTCAAAAAGCGCAATATGACTTTTATACAGTGCTGCCTGCTATTGAAGAAGTATTGCCGAAAGAGGCGGAAGAGCCAGCCCCTGCCAGTGCGCCTGAAGAACAAGCGCCCATAGCAGCTGCAGACAAGCCTACCGAAACCGCACCTAACGTAGATACGGCTTATTTCTTGCAGGTGGCCTCTTACCAACGCGAAGCCGATGCCGAAGGCCTTAAAGCGAAGCTAGCCTTAAGCGGGTTGCGAGCCACTATTCAGAGCGTGAGTATTGAACAAAAACAATACTATCGAGTGCGTATCGGGCCGTATACTGACTACGGTAATATGACGGCTGCTGATTACAAGCTCAGCCAGATGGGTTTTAAAGCCTTACGGCTGCGAGTAAAGCAGGGTTAGGCAATGTGCTCGCCAGTTGGCCACACATTGGGCGGCTTTATTGCTGGCGCGCCGCCAGCATTTAACTGGCGCTGGCTATTGTTTATTTTGCTTGCGGCCAATGCGCCTGATCTTGATTTTCTCGCCGGCGCACTAGTAGGCGAATTCAATCGCTATCATCATATGGCCAGCCACTCTATAATGGCGAGTGCGATTTTTATGCTGCTAGTGTTTATTGTGCTGCGCCTAAATAACAGCCAATCGTTTAAAGCGGTATGGCTTGGCGGACTGGCCTATAACGCGCATTTGTTATTGGATTGCATCACCATCGATAGCTCAGCACCGCGTGGCATGCAGTTGTTCTGGCCGTTCACTGAGCAATATTTTATTGCGCCGTTCACCTTCTTTACTAACATTCAGCACGGTGGGCGTAATGACACTGTATGGGAAGCTTTAGGGCCAATTTTTTCGATGCATAATTTAGGCGCTGTTTTCTTAGAGCTGGCCGTTTTGTTGCCTATTTTTTTGTTTATGCAATGGCGCAAGCGCACTTAAGTAATGCCACGGACATTTAAAATTGGAACCCGCAAAAGCCCATTGGCTTTGTGGCAAGCGCATTATGTACGTGACCAACTATTACAAGCGCACTCGAGCTTAAAGGTTGAGCTGGTTGAAATCGTCTCTTCCGGCGATAAGCATTTGAAAACGGCTCTGGCTAAGGTGGGCGGTAAAGGCTTATTCTTGAAAGAGCTGGAACAAGCGCTGTTAGATCGAAGTGTAGACATCGCTGTGCATTCGATGAAAGACGTCACAGTAGACTTGCCAAGCGGCCTGCATATTCCAGTCATGTGTTCGCGCGAAGACCCAAGTGATGCCTTTGTTTCTAATCATTATACAAGCCTTGCCGATTTGCCTGATGGGGCCAAAGTAGGCACATGTAGCTTGCGGCGTAAAAGCCAAATTGCTGCGCGATTCAAGCATTTACAGTTGTTGGATTTGCGCGGCAATGTTGGCACTCGCTTGCAGCGCTTAGACAACGGTGATTTTGATGCGATTATTCTAGCCACTGCAGGCCTTCTAAGGCTGGGCTTTAAAGAACGTATCAAGGTTAAACTAAGTACCGATGAGATGTTGCCCGCTGTGGGGCAAGGGGCGCTGGGCATTGAATGCAGGTTGGATGATGAAGCCACTTTGAGTTTGCTTGAGTCGCTTAATTGCCCAACCACTTTCACTCAAGTGCAAGCTGAGCGCACAGCCAATAAAATGCTAGGTGGCGGCTGCCATGTGCCAGTTGCCGCTTATGCTGAGCCTATTGATGGCCAGCTACAGTTACGTGCATTGGTGGCCTCGGTTGATGGAACTACAGTGCTGAAAACCCAACATCAAGGCGCACTGGATGCTCCTGAGCAGTTGGGGCAAGCAGCCGCTGAAGACTTACTCGAGCAGGGTGCACAAGGCATTTTGCAGGATGTGTATCAACAACTGGGTCGTGGCTGATCGCGAGCCCCAGCCTTCCCAAGCACTGCAAGGCTTAAGTTGCTTGGTGACACGGCCCAGCGCCGCTGCGCAGGGTTTGCTGGAGAACATCAATCGCTTAGGGGGGCAGGCTATTCACTTGCCTGCGTTTGAAATCGTACCGATCACTAATTTTACTGTCCTAGATGAGGCCATTGCCTCGCAACAAGGCATTGATCTCAACATTTTTGTTAGCCAACATGCAGCGCGTGCTGTATTGGCTCGTTTGACACAATTGACTGCATCACTCACAGGCGAATTGGCGGCGGTTGGCCCCGTGACAGCTGCTTGCCTACAAGCTTGTAGCCAGCCGGTGTTGCTGCCCGCTTCATCAGATTTCACAACAGAAGGCTTATTACAATTACCACGCTTACAAACGGTTGAAGGGCAACGTATACGTGTTTTTCGTGGCGACAGGGGCCGCGAAACCCTAAAAGATGTCTTGCAGCAGCGCGGCGCACGCGTGGAATATGTAAGTTGTTATCAGCGAATTGCACCGAGCGATAAAACAGTTGCCAAGGCTGTTCAGCAATTGATGCAGGCTAAGCGAGCAATTGCCTTGTTCTATAGCTTACTCAGCGCGCAACAAACGATGGCGAGATTACCCAATGCTTGCCAACAATTTTTGGAACAGGCTACTTGGGTGGTGCCGAGCGAGCGCATAAAGCAGGTCTTAGTCGCTCAATATAAAAAAAGCCGTATTGTGGTGGCTGTTTCAGCCTGCGATGAGGACATGCTGCAAGCATTGTTGGGTTCGTATAAAGCTAACCCATAGGGGTTAAATGCTTACTTTGACTGTGCTGATTCTTCTAGCACAAAGTCCCAGAACGCCTGCGTGGTAGCCGACAGTTTTTTACCGCTGCGGTGGCCGATATGCCACTTTTTCAATATTGGAAAGTGTTGTACATCCAGCGTGACCAAGCGGCCTGCTTTTAATTCCAAATCGACTGTGTGGAATGACACTAAGGCCAAGCCAAGGCCTGCTTCAACCGCTTGCTTGATCGCTTCGTTGCCAGACAGTTGGGTGGTGACACGTGGATGGATGTCGTATTTATTAAACATCGATTCCATTGCACCGCGCGTGCCCGATCCACTTTCGCGGAGCACAAATTTTTCATTGTTTAAGCTGGTGATTGGTAGATCTTTTTTACCTGCTAAAGAGTGGTGCGGGTTGGCAATAATCACTAGCGGATTGTCCATAAAAGCTTGCGAGTGCAAATCAGCACTTTGTGGCGGACGGCCCATCAGCACTAAGTCGGGCTCGTTGGTCTCAAGTTGTTTAAGTAAGTTTTGACGGTTAGTCACATCTAGGCTTATTTGCACGTTTGAGTGCGCTTGGCTAAAGCGGGAGATAAGGCGGGTGGCAAAATAGTTCACCGTTGATGCGATGCAGATGCGCAAACGTCCACCATCAATGCCTTTGAGCTGGTCTAGGTCATGGCTAATGGAGTCCAGTTTTGTGATAATCGATTTTGCGTGACCCAGCATTACTTGCCCAGCCTCGGTGAGGTAAATTTTTTTACCGATTTGCTCGAATAAAGGAAGGTCAGCCGATTTTTCTAGCTGCTTGATTTGCATCGAGACAGCCGGTTGAGTTAAGTGTAGCTCTTCCGCAGCACGGGTATAACTTAAGTGCTTGGCCACAGAGATAAAAACTTGTAGCTGCCGGATTGTTATATGCATTTAGTGCGCCTTATAGTCTGAACCAATCAAGCTATTTTAACGCTACGCACGGCAGAGGCATAAGGTTTTATTTATAATACTAAATAATAAAGGTGATTTAGCCTTATTTTTTGAGCAGTGAATAACTACTAGTGGTTTAAGGGTTAAGTAATTAGAAGTTTAAATCCTTAGCGTAGCATCGCTGCTTGGCCGCACATGGCCAAACCAATGCGCTCCATCTCTTCCCAGATAGTTTTGTTTTGTAGCGGCTGCTGGCCTTTAATCATGCGGTCTAGGCCTGTCACTTTGCTGTGAATACGGTTCCAGCCGATAGCGCTGATTCGATTGACTGCGCTTTGAGTCAACTTGCTGCGGCTAGACCATATACCAAGCCGCTGAAACAGCGGTGCGATGCGCTGCCCAGTTGCTTGGGCATTGGCTAGAATAACCAGCTTGCGTGTTTCGCGGGCCAGCGCACCCAGCAATAAAATAGGCTCGGCTTTTTCACCCTGTAAGCTGTTTAAAATGCGGCTAGCACGGTTGGCATCGCCAGCTAAACAAGCATCAATAAAAGCAAATGCAGTGAAACGAGCTTGGTCTGACATAAATGCTTGCGCCTTTGCGCTGGTCAGTATTTCTTGATCTTTTTGCAAGCTCAAAAAATTAACTTGCTGTGCGGCGGCCAACAAATTGCCTTCAACATAGTGAGCAATCACCTGCGCCACACCTGCTTCGGCCACTACTTTTTTGGCCTTCAAACGCTGATCAATCCATGTAGCCATTTCATGCTTTTTTACGGCAGCGACCTCTACACTCGCGCCGGCTGCATCCAGTGCTTTAAACCATTTGCTGTTTTGAGCGGCGCGTTCAACAGCACCGCTGATGACGATCAGTATAGTATCATCGCTGTGACTCTGGCAATATTCAATTAGCGCCTTAGATCCTTTGTCCCCTGGCTTGCTGTTTGGTATGCGTAGCTCAATAATTTTTTTACTGGCAAATAAAGATAGCGATTGATTGGCACTGCCAAGCGTGTCCCAATTAAAGCCAGTTTCAACGTGTAGCTTCTCACGCTCTATAAACCCGGCTGCGGTGCAGTGCTTGCGCAAAGCACTTAATGTTTCTTCAATAATTAATGGCTCCGCACCAAACAAATGATAAACAGGTAAGGTTGTCTCAGAAGAGGCACTATGCAATTGCTTAGGTGATAGTTTCACTGCTTAAGCCGAGCAGACAAAAATAAAGGCGCAACATGGGCGCGCCTTTATTGAGGTAAAGTTAAGTATGGCTAGTGCCACCAAGATAATAGAATAGACTTAAATCTTGCTCAATAAGCGCAGTATGCGTTGAGAAATAGCTTTTTGCATGTCTTCTTTTAGGAACTCTTCTTCGCGTTCTGCAACGAGAATTTCAGTTGGATCATAAAAGAAAGTGCGAGTCTCATTTATGAAATCCGATTTGATTTCTTCACCATCAGGATCAAACAGCTCGAACTCAACATCGTAATCTAGGATGTAAGAAGTAGTTTGACCAGTGCTATTAGTGGTGTTTGTGGTGCGTTCATAGAGCGTATCGCTTAAATCCAAAACGGCTGCATTAGCTACAGTGTCGCTAATGACGATGTCACTAAAGCGCAGGCCTTTTTCAATCTCTTCGAGTAATTCAATGTCTTCACCAATAAGATGAATAACACGTAAGTTTTCTGGCACGGTGATTTTGCCGCGCAGCTTAAAGCCGCAACCTGATAAAACCAGTGAGCTAATCAGTAGTGCAATGATGGCAGCAGGGCGAAAGGATTGTCGAATAAATTGAAGCATGATCAATAATCAGTGTGTTGGTTTCTCAAGCAGATTATACC
>CALIFM010000258.1 GCA_938021685.1 uncultured Gammaproteobacteria bacterium
ACCGGCGGCGACACCGCTTTAGCGTGATCATGTAAATTATAAATATCGCGGTCGGCTTGCAGGCTCGCTTTGCCATCACTGACATCGCCGGTTGCCGCAATATTACCGATGACCGTTTGATGCCCCGTTTGCGTAAAATCACCGGTTTGAGTATGGCGACCGGTGTGCTGAATGTCGGCATTGATAATGAGCGTATTGCAATCAATTTGCGCATCGCCACCGGCGATAATAAGGGTGAGTTTTTTATTGTTGCGGTCGTATTTTAAGGTGGTGCCATCGGCATAAACGGTGCTGTGCACATGTTCATCACCGGCAACAGGGTTATCGGCATTTGGTAATGCCGGCATCACCACGCCTTGGGCTAAATCACCGCAAGGCGATAACACTAAAACGCCCTCACCCACAGTTAAAGGCTCCCAGTCGCTCCTTGTGCCCGCACGGCCGCTACTCCACAGAAGCCAGCCCGTGACTAACGCGGGCTCTAATTCAACCCGACAGCGCGGCGGGCTGGCTTCAAAATCAATGCTATGAATACGACCACGACGCACAAGGTTTGCTAAGCGCCGCTGTAATTCGGCCACCGTATAATGAATATCCATCACTCATGTACCAGGACTTTTTAATTCAGTGTAAAAAGGCTCATTAGGCAGCCCAATCAGTGGGGCGCAGCTACTGAGTATTTTGTGTGGCACCGCGCCCTCATGACCCACATAAGACGAGGCGCCGACATAAATCGGGTGTATAAAATCGACTGACCACAATTCATAGCCCTCAAGCGCAGGCGCAAATGATTCAGGCTGGGCCTGTAGTACGCGTGCGCAATCACCCACCACACCCAGCCGGCTATCATCCACCAAAACCGTCACCGCCATGGCCGCATCACGTACCACACGCTGCACATCGGTTGTCGTACACGAAACCGCCACCACAATCGCGCACGATAAATTTATTTTTTTCTGTGTGTCGGCCGGTGAATCGTCGGCGGGCTCCCAATCTTTTACCGCTAAAAAAGCGCAAGGTGAGGCAAAGTCAGCTTTGATATCAGGGTAGACATACACATTTTTTAGCCAACTCAATTCGCGCTTAAGAAAATTAACAACGCTTGCATGGTACTCATCGAGTGTTATACCCATAAATATTACGCATTGCGCATAGCAACACGGCCCCTTAAATCAACGGAATAATGCTTAAAAAAGACATCGGGTAATTCATCAAATATTTGATCTTCAAGCGCCACCCAAAGTGCATCGTCTATTTCGATGCGCTTTTCTTCTAGATCAAACCGGCCGGTACCGACTCGTGAAAATATGGATTTTGATTGATTAATTTTTGCCACAAAACCATCACGATAGCTACGGGTACCCACAGCATTGGATGCACTGGAAAAAACAGCACCGGCAGGTGCTCGCCGAGTGCCCTTACGCTTAATGCGGCCACGCAATTGGCTGACAGATAGAGGGTTTAAGCCGTACCACAGCTTAAGCTCTTCATTGCCATTGCTAGAGGTGACTTTAAAGCTTTGAATGCGCTTTTTAAGCAACTTCTTTTTTTTGGGATTAATTTCATTCGCGATCAATGCAACCGCTTTTTTATTCATTGTGACAGCCGTGCGCTTTAACGCACGGCTATACGCTTTTTTACTTCACGCTCAGTCGCTGCATACTGCAAGGCAACATTATCGAGCTCGGCAATATCAATATCGAATATCAGGCTCTGATTCTGATTCATTCACGCGACTCACATAGATTTTACAAAGGCCTGAACCCTCATGCTCGGGCGGCTTGATGACGGAATAAGCGCGACCTTGAATCGTCAACCTAAAACCTTTCGCCACACCCACCGCATGATGAGACAGCACCTCAAGCGACGCTGAATAATCGGCGATATGACCACCACCTGTAGGACTGCCATTAGCCGAAGGATGATTATAAATACCCTCGATAATGGCATCGCGATCGGGATAATGAAAAATAACGGGGATAGAAAAAGCCGCTATCAGGCCGCGATTGACGCCACTGACTTGTTGATCAAAGCTTGGCAGCATTATTCGACCAGTTGGCCGGTAAGCAAGACATCCGCGCTATTATTTCCGCCTTGGGCACCATAGGGAAACACACCAATTTTTTGATTGCCTTCGGCCTTGGCTACCGCCTGATTCTTAGATGCATCCCAATAGGCTACCGCGCCTTGATCAGCCGCTACCGCATTCGCTTTGGGCAGCTGAAATATACCTACACGCATACCCACAAACGGTTTACCCGCCGCTGCATTCGCTTTAGCCACGACCGCTAGCCCATTTAAAATATACAAAGCACCTGATTTCACACCACCGGCCGGTGCCGTTAAATCAAGATTATTGCCTTCCGATTTAAAATTTTTCATTACAATGCCTTTATTGTCAGGAATAAAAAAAGGCCCGCTAAGGCCTTTTATTATCAAAAATAAAAAAGCCTACTAAGGCCTTTTTTTAACACGATTTACATTAGCCCGCCGCTTTACCCGGATTCTTAACAATTGAGCGATAACTCGCCGGTGCAACACCCGCATCAAGTCGCACTTTAAATTGCGTGCCATCGACGCTCCAGCCTTGCTGCTGATCGAGTTGTGGCATCTCATTGCCATCTAAATAAGCGACTTTAATGGCGCGCTTATTCACGGCAAACCACGGCTTAAAGGCATTTTTATCGGCGTGATCAAGGCGCGCATCGCCAATGACTTGGGCCATATTACGCACGACGTTTGGCATTTTGGCATCGGCATTGGCAGGGTCAAATTCACTGGCCACTAAGGATTTCATCGCGCCCTCTTGCGAGAGCGATGTTAATAAAAATTCAGGGCGAATATTGAGCGGTGTTTTTGTGCCATCCATTTGCAAACCCATCATCACACGCGCCGCTTGCAGCGACTCGACCGAGGGATAGGCCGCATCCATTAAATTGCCGTGAGCGGCATTAAACAATGCGGTGCCATCAGCCATTTTAGGGTTAGCGGCAAGCACGGCATAAACCAGATTCCCCAAGGTTCTAATTGCCGCGCTACCCATGTGCATGGGGATTTCGGTAAAGGCACCAAGATCATCGTTAATAATGGCTTGGCGCGTAATTGAGAACATTTTACCGTAAGTCGCTAGCTGTATATTCTCGCCACGGTCACCAAAGGTCGCTTGCTTATACTCGCCGCCTTCGGCGACTTTATCGAGCGTAGGGAACGACTCTAAGGCCACGGATTTATTGATTTTAAAATCAGACAGATTGGCTTTGGTGGTCCACTGCTGGAAAGTTTCTTGCGCGAACTCATACCCTCTTTCTAAAGACTTGCGCGCAACATCTTGCAAAATATTGCCAAAATCAGACGAGGAGTGAGTAAACGCGCTAGCCACAACACCCATACGATCTTGGCCATAAGCGCTCACACCGCGCTCCGTTAAGCACATGCGAGCCGCTTCGATCATGGTTAAGCCCACGTAGCTGTTATCGGCTTCGGCGGCCACAATGCCTGCACGCGAGCCGATGGCGTTAACCATCGCATCTTTAATAATATTGCCGTTGGTAAAGTGGCCAGCAATACCCGCTACAGGCTGACCCCCTGCCGGTGCTGATTGCTCACCGAGCTTGGCCAGCAATTGCTCACGCGCTTTATTTTCGGTGCAGCTCATATCATTCATACACGCTTGCATAAGCTCTGCATGTGCAGGAAAGCCATTAAATACCGCATTCACGCTATCGCGGCGCGCCTGCTCGCCGGCTAAAGCTTGCGCGGTGATTTCTGCCTCTGTTTTTTGCGCAGCCACTTGTGATACAGGAGCTTGTGACACGGCAGGTTGTGATACTGGCGCAACGACGACAGGCTGTACATCAGCTCCTGCAGCCGGCGGAACAACCGTTGAACCTTGAGCACGAGGGCTCACCATATTTTTAGCTTGTGGGGGCATATCGTTAAAATCCTCTACTCGATTGGATTGAAGTTTGGCAGACGCTTCTACCGAATTAGTTAATACGTTAGCAAAACCCATATCAATGGCTGACTGGCCCATTAACCATGTTTCACTGCGTAGCATGTCTTTGAGTTCATCCGTGGTTTTACCGGTTTTTTGCTCATAAGCCTTTAATAGACCGGCTTCAAAATTATCTAAAAAATCGGCATATTCACGCATATCATCGGAATTGCCCCCTTGATAACCCCAAGGCTTGTGGATCATCATCCACGCGTTATCGGCAATGTGGATGACGTCGCCGGCCATCGCGATAACAGAGGCCATGCTGGCGGCTATGCCAGTGATAAACACATGCACACTGGCAGAATGATTTTTTAGCATGTTGTAAATGGCGGTGCCATCAATCACATCGCCGCCCAAACTATTAATGCTGACCCGAATTAACGTGGCGCCACTGGCGACCTCCCTTAACTCGCGCTCAAACTGCTTGGCACTAATACCCCATGCACCAATGTCATCAAAAATAACAATATCAACGGCGCTATTGGCGGCCGCTTTAACCGAAAACCAACTATCCGTCGGCGCTGCCATTGTTTGTGCCGCTGCTATTGTTTGCGCCGCTGTCATCGCTAGTGGACGCGCCATGACTTTTATTTTTGTTTTTGTTTTGGTTTTGGGTTTGGTTTTCGCTTTCATTGTTTTGCCCATAAAATTGATGGTATGCATCGCTGCTAAATACTAAGCCTGCCGCACGGTTTTCTGTTATTTCGCGCTGGCGCTGTAACTTAACTTCTTTAGGATTTTTACCGCGACCGCGCACCACTTCAGCTTCGGTTCCAAAACCGCCGGCAACAATTCGCTCAAAACCTTCGGCTTCTTTTTTCGGATCAATCCACGGCATCACCGGCGGCTGGTAATAGGCTAAAAGTACCGTGCGCGTATCGACATCGGCGGGCACCTTAATGGCACCGGTCATCATGGCCATTTGCACATAGCGCCGATACACCGGCCGACTCCACTGTGCAATAAACGTATTGGTTAATACGCCATAGCTCACATAACTTTCAACAAGCTCTTGTCGCTGCGAAGAGTAAGTGCCGTCATATTGTTTAGACACGCTTGAAAAGTTGGCACCCACGGCAGAACAAATCATGCGCACCATAGAATCACGAAACGGCTGCAGTAATGCGCTCGGGCGTTTTGACTCGATGGTGCCCACATCTTCACCAGGCTTTAAGTCATCAAATATTGTGCCTGGTGATATGGGAAAAGATCGGCGCTTTTCACCACCGCCTTCTTCAAAATCATCGGGCATGCCTTTTTTAATATAAAAAGCCATTGCCGCTGCAATGCGCGCCGCTACTAATTCTGACTCTTCATAATTTTGCAGGCCCGACAATCGCCCCATACAACTGGCTAAAATACTCAAGCCGCGCGCCTGATTTAATCGCTTGACCAATTTAATATGCTGCATTCTATCGGCTGCAACACGCCGCGTTTTAAGACTCTTAAAATGATCACCACCAGGATGATACTCATACACATGAAAGGCTTGCGCTTGCCCCCATTGATTGCGCTCAATACCCTGTGATATCGCCCCAGACTTAGAGTGAAAATCAAAGGGTAAAAAATCAGGCTCCATCGCTTGAAGACTAAACGGCACCACTTTATTTGGATGGGTAAAACCGGCAACGCGACCTAAAACATGCTCTCCTAAACACTCGCCATCGCGCAACCACGTCATGCACACTTGGCGCTCTAATTCTGGCCGTGTGAGCTCGCCGCGCGTATCGGGCTTTAATGACCACTCAGAAAAGCCATCAAGCAGCGCTTTAGCAAACGCCTCATGCACATTGCCATTTCTATCTAACGGCATAGGCTCAACACCAATACCATCGCGGCCAACGACATTATTGACCATCGAGGTAAGCAGGCCATCGACTAAATCGCTGTTTTCTTGATAATACCGCGCTTGACCGCGCAACGACCTAGAACCAAATTGTGACCGAGTATCGGCACTGCCGTGCTGCTGTTTAGCGCTATTTAAACGCCCCGACTTTACCGCCTCATACGCTTTAATAGAAAACTTATTATGCATGCGCGACAAAGCCCATCGCGGCGAAATAGCCGCAATCGATTTTTCTAGTATATTCATTTTAAAACTCTGCGAGAGAAGGCCCACGAGAACCACGAGGGCGAGATAAAAGCCTCACTTTGTGCTCCCACTCAATACGGCCTTTGCGTATTTCACTTAAGTTTTCACGCGTCCAGCTTCGGCCATCTTTTTGGATGACTTTACCGCTTAACACGGCTTTTTCTGCATCGATATAAAAACTCACCATTTCTTGTGCAATTAACAACTCACTCACACCCAATCCTCCGTATAGTTATCAAGCCATGATGCCGGTTGCTCGGCGTGCACTCGTTCAGTGGGTTGTTCATCAAGCGCGGGCTTTTTGGGTTGCTCGATGATCTTTTTATCTGCAATAAATAAATCATTTTGAGCAAAGCCCAGCTCCAGGTCATCCCACTGTTTTGCTGAGTAGGTATTTAATTTAATCGCCATGGCGCCGTGCAGCGCATAGACTTCGCAATCTGTTGCTTCATTACGACGACCGGCACGGCATTGCCAGGTTAAATCGCCTTTTAAGCGTTTATTAGGCACTTTGGTTTCTGCGGTGACTTGCTTCCAGTAATCTGGCCGCGCGGCTTTATAGCTATGCATAAAC
This sequence comes from uncultured Gammaproteobacteria bacterium, assembly GCA_938021685.1. Lineage (GTDB taxonomy): Bacteria > Pseudomonadota > Gammaproteobacteria > Arenicellales > Poriferihabitantaceae > JAAELZ01. The sequence continues at coordinate 6,664 of CALIFM010000258.1, forward strand.
GCCGATGTACCCGATAGCCTTCGGCTAATTAAGTCTTTGGCTTTGTGGGTGCCGACAAGGTAAACATGCAAGCCATGTTTATTGGCTTTAGTATGGCGCTTGTGGCTTTTATGCTCGATGCTTCTGGGTTTTGAGAAAATAGGTTTTATGCCGTTATCGTGGCTATCGCCTTTGATCGCCATCAAGGTTGTTTTTTTATGGGGCTTACTGCGCGTTCTGACCCAGGTATAAACGGCCTCATTTGTGCCGCCGTCTGAGGAGTCGATGGATACCGTACTGAGGTCTATTTTGCCAAAGCGCTCATGATCAAAACCGCTAAACAATAGGGTGTCTAGTTCGGTCCATACTGGGTCTTTTTTATCGACGGTATTGCCAACGAGCTCACCCCAATAGAGCAGCCAACTTTCTTCGGCTCGGCCCCATGCGCGAATCACCACCGCTAAGCGATCATCTTGCACATCAACACCCGCTGTCACAATTAAACCGCCTGCAGGGCAGACAAGTTCATCATAATCTTCTGCGAGCTCTTCTAACTGATCAGCATCTAATTGATCTTTACTGGAAAACTCATAGGCCTTTGCCAGTTTTGAGTTTTGAAAAACAATGCGCTCTGATTCATCGCCGCTTTCGGCTTTATGCTCTGCCTCTAAGTACGCGCGCACAACATCGGCCAAGCTGGTACCCGCCATGCACACATACAGCTCTGATAATTCGGTAAAGCCTTCTACGGCTTCGGGGGCGTTGACTGTCGCTATCCAACCACACCAAGGATCGCCGCCATCGCGCGCGGCAATGCAGGTGTTAATAATATTTTGTTTGCGCTGGTAATCACTCCACACCACTGCGCAATGCGGACAGCTATAAACAGCCGTCTCGGGCATAGCCCGTTTAAATACAGGGTGCTCTTGCGCGCTATCATTATCTAACCAGCTAACGTTTTCCCAATCTAACACGTGCTTTTCGCCACACTCATGACAAGCGATGGGCAGTACGCGCTGGGTGCTAAGCTTGGCGTGGCTTTCAATAATTGAAAAATCTTTAACCGACGGTGTACCGCCTAAGACTATTTTTTTGCGCCTAAAGCGTTTAATGCGCTCGCGCACCAACGCTATCGCGCTGCCTTGATCGCCCACGCTGGTATTGGTATCGTCGGGCTCTTCGACAATCACAACCGGTGCTGGCGTTGATTTCACATTGGACACCGAATTAGAGCCAAACACTTTAAACGAACCGCCAGGGAAATTTTTATAATTTGAGCGATTACCGGATTTACGGCTACTGCTAATATCAATACGCTTGGCTAATTCTGGTGATGATTCAATGGTGGGCTCAAACTTCTCCTCCATAAAGCTGCGCGCGGTTTCATCTTTGGGAAACAGCGCCAGCATGCGAGAAGGTTGCGTGCACACCCGTTTTGCAATCCAGCCGGTTTCTAATAAGGTCCAGCCAATTTGCGCGGCCTTCATTAGCACGACCATTTCAACCGTTTCATTATCTAGCGCGTATGCCACACCCCAAAAATACGGCACGTAATCGGCGTCATATAATCCGCTAACGTCACTGTCTTGTTTGGGTATTCTAAAATGCGCCTCCATCCATTCGATGGTGCCATATTTTTTTTGCGGTAACCAAGAGGCCCTAACTCGCTCAATTAGCTGGCGTAGGTTGCACGCTGTAATCTCCAATAGCTCGGGTGGCAGCGTCGGTAATTGCATCAACTTTATCTCTTGCCACTGTAATGTTGTGGGCGCTTTCAATCATCTCTAAGATTTTCTCGACCGATGTCATCAATTCTTCGCGGGCCAACTGCGCCCAGTCTTTCATCGCGCTTTCGACTTGATCTAGCTCAAGTATTAGATTGTGGGCTCGGTAAAGCTCTAACTCTTTTGTGCCTGCACTGGCCAAGGCTTCACGTGTTTTGGCCGCCTCAAGTTGCTGGCGTTGCGTAGACACTTCACGCCCGCTTGCCGCTGTGCGTAGCTGCTCGCAATACGCAAAAACCCAATGCGCGAGAGTGTCATTGTCTTTGAGTAGGCCCTCTTTACAGCGCTGATTAATCGCCTGCTTTGAGGCGCCAACCAATGCAGCAAATTCAACTTGCGAGCAAGGCTCATTCACATTCATGCAGTCAACCCCCCTACCAAAAACATATAGCTGTTAAAAACTCGCGAGTCTTAGCCCCGTATGTCAGCAGTGCTGGAAAGGACCCATCGCTTTATATGAAACACCATCACTTAGTATCGACGCCTCGATTCTTCTCAAAACTTCTCATTGCACCAACGCCTAGCAACGCACCCAGCAGCGCAATAATATCGGCCACCCCAAGATCGGGAAAAACAGGAAGGCTAACCCTTGCCACATTCTCTGTAGTGGCAATCACCTCATAGCTTTGCCATGACCACAGAGCGGTCATCACTACAGCCTTAGGGATATACATTAATGCGAGTGATGCTGCGCATACCCAGCCAACAGAGGGCCGCCAGCCAG
>CALIFM010000259.1 GCA_938021685.1 uncultured Gammaproteobacteria bacterium
GAGGTGCAAGCACTCATTGCGAGCATTAGTCCAAGCAATGTGAATTTTTTATATAGTATTATTTTCATAATTTTTTCCTACTGCTTTGGCTTAACGTGGGTGATAACAAAGCCACCGCCAGTATTGTCAACCGCAAACTCAACCTCCATGCCTTCGTCCAACCCATTCAGCATTGTGGAATCTTTAAGCTTAAACATCATGGTCATGGCTGGCATCCCTAGACGTTCGATGGGTCCATGCTTAATTTTGACTTTTCCTTGTGCTGCGCGAATACTCTTGATTAAACCTTGGCCATCGATGCGTTGTTCGGTCGTTGGCTGCCCAGATTTAGCTGCTTCATCCATGGGAAAAATTTTGGTAAGCACAAAGCCGCCTGACGCGTTATCCACAGCAAAGCTCACCTCTTGGCCTTTCTGCAACCCTTGAAGCTCTTCGGTATTTTTCACTTTAAATACCATGCTCATGGCAGGCATTCCTAAACGTGCGATGGGCCCATGTTTTAGTTTGATCTTTCCTTGACTAAGCTTGATGCTTTGAATGATTCCTGTTGCGTCTATTTCTACCAGCATTGGCTGGCCTTCGCTGATGCCACCACCCTCATCATTTACAGAATTTAATAGCTTGGGCAAGGCCTCGTTTTCATTAAAATTTTCATCACCGTTAAATCTGTTTTTCCAAGAAAGCCGTTGATCTAAAGGCAAGATGGGTGTTGAAAAGACACTGGAATGCTCAGTAGAAACCGGATGATTGGATCCATCCAAAATGTCTTTATCCTGCGCATACAAAGCACTTCCTTGTACAGCCACCAATGCGCAAATAATAAACGCAGCAGCATATTGATAAATATTGATCATAATAAACCTCAAAAATAATTCTAAATAGAGCATCAAACAGCACAGCATACATGCTACTTAAGATGCGATAGAAAAAATGCACAACCCAAAACATTACTTAGCTGTGCTAGGAGAGCTTATTTAGGGGGTTTATAGAGTCCATCTAATGGACCAGAAACAAAGTGTGTGGATAATTCGGGTATCAAAACGCTCTGGTTAAAAGTATTAATTAAACCGCAAATATGATCGACCGTCATTGACATCCATGATAGACATAACTCACATGAAGTTAATGATTGGCCTTGATCGTCATCTAAATGATGATCCATTGATTCAGTCTTATCAAGATAGTCAACATGGCTAAGCATTTTTTCACTTGAATGATGAAGCCTGCAAGGCTTTTCTACTTCAGTGCTTTTAGTGATCCCGACATGCAACTCAATAGAATCTCTTTCACCGATCACCGCTGCAGATACAGAAGTCAATGACAAACTGAGTGCTAATAAGCAGCAAACCCAGTTTTTAAAATGTCGGCTAACAAAACGAAACATTTGGCGGATAAGAAAATTTTAGCAAAGCTATATTTAATTAGAACTAATTTGAAGCCTAAACCCTGTAGTAAGCACTGAGTCAAGAAAAATACTCAAAATTAATATTTGACCCTGTATGAAGTACAGAGTTTATACTTTGAGTTGTTAATAGCTTATTTGTTTTTCAATAGCCCTTACTCACTAACATATACATGCAAACCAGTTTTCAAGTTGAGCCTAAATCGACCTTTTGGCAGTGCCGCTCTACTTGGCGGCGCAGCGCACACAACACTTTGTGGTGCTTGTTAGGATGTGCAATTGGTGATTTTGGCACTATCGCTTTTTTCCAATTCTCAGGTATTCCTTGGCCAACGCTTGCCATTATGACTTTAGCGATCATCAATGGCTTATTGACTAGCATAGCTCTCGAAACCTTCATTCTAGCTAAGGGTGGTATGATGCTTAAAATGGCATTCAAAACTGCGATCGGCATGAGTTTTATCTCCATGCTAGCCATGGAGGTAGCAATGAATGCCACCGACTGGTTTTTAACTGGCGGCGCAATCCTAACTTGGTGGGTTGTTCCTATTATGTTACTAGTTGGTTTTTTGGTCCCGTGGCCATACAATTATTGGCGACTTAAAAAATGGGGCAAAGCATGTCACTAAAGCTAGGCTCTACGGTCGGTCTGTTTTTGCTATTCACCAGCGGCTTAGTGCTTGCTCATCAGCATCGTGAATATGACCCTAAGGTGCTCAGTCATGGCCAGCAAATGTTTCAGTCTCATTGCGCTATTTGCCACGGTATGCAAGCGCAAGGCACCGTAGAAGATTGGACGCAAAAAGATCAAGATGGCCGATACCCACCTCCGCCACTTAATGGGACGGCACATACTTGGCATCATTCAGTTACTAGCTTGGTGCGCACTATAAAAAATGGCACCCAAGTGATTGGCGGCTCCATGCCTGCCTGGAAAGATGAGCTATCAGACGAAGAGATCTTATCGATCATTCTTTGGTTATCGTCTCTTTGGCCTGAAGAAATTTATCAGGCTTGGATGCAAGTAAACCTTAAAAACAACCCATAACAAATAATGTTGACACGCGGTAAGCTAGCTAAGCACGTAGGGTGCAACATTGAAACCATCCGGTATTATGAAAAAGTTGGCATGCTAAGCGAACCAGATCGTGGTGCTAATGGCTATCGCCAGTACGAAGAACTCCACATCAAACAGCTGCAGTTTATACAGCGTGCGAAGGGGCTCGGCTTCTCTAGTGGTTCGATTAAAACCTTGATGGAGATAACACATAATATCGAAGCGCGTACACGAGCAGAGGTGAAAACCCTCACCGATGCACATATTCTAGAGATTTCACAAAAAATTAAGGATTTACAAAAGCTAGAAAAAACGCTGATCTCACTAACAGACCAGTGTGATGGAGCAAACAAAAGTGCAAAGCACTGCCCTATTATCAATTCAATGTATGAAATTTAATATGGTAACGAGCTTGTTACCATCGTTTTGTACTTATTCTTGGCAACAGATCATTAGTGATCTCAACAAATAATCAAGCTATTAAGGGCACTATCCTTTTTATGTTGTATGAAGCAATCTTAAGGTATTGTCAGAATAAATTGCGGTTTTCGATGTTTGCTGCTAATTTGGCCCAATGAATAAATCCAATCCATACAAATACTTCAAGACC
>CALIFM010000260.1 GCA_938021685.1 uncultured Gammaproteobacteria bacterium
GCGGACCATTATGCACGTATTTTGTTACGCTCTGCTTTGTTTAACTAGCTTTATAAGGGGGCGGGCATGAGCGAGCAATCAAACAAGGAATCGGTTAGCTTTTTAACGGCGCTACGCAGCGCCTTTGCTGGCTTGCTGGGTGTGCAAAGCAATGCTAATCGTGAGCGTGATTTTAACAGCGGTAAATTTTGGCACTTCTTTATGGCAGGTGTAATTGTGACGGTGCTGTTTTTAGGCGCCGTGGGTTTGGTCGTGAAATTTATGATGATGGGGACATGAAATCAAAAAAAACTGTACAAGAATTGAATCTTGATTTAGAAACGGTTATCAAGAAAATGAAAAAACTACAAAAGAAGATTGGTGCTGACGAGCAGCCAATGTCGATGCATCAATTGGATGATTTGACTAAGCTTGGGCGAAAATACACTAAGATTGTTGATAAAATAGCTAAAAAACAGGTTGTTTAGATCTGAGTTGGGCTTTAGGTTTAAGCGCAATTGATAGGCGTAGAAAGATAATTAGCTAGACTAAACATGCGTCCAAAAAGATAATAGCTTCAAAGAGACGACTGGAGCCGTTAAAATACGGGTATAGTCTTTATAGACAATTGCAGTCTAAAGACGAATTAGCTAATATCCCGCTCTTGGTCCGTTATATAAAACAATTGCGGCAAGCTGTAGTGAAAGTTAGCAATTAAATGGATAAAAAACAATAAAATTGATTCGTAAGCACTGGCTTTTAATACGAGTTTAAAGCGAGTCAATTCCTGAAATATTTAAATTTATATTGAGGCATTCGTAATGACTAAATTCACCAAGGTGGTGGCCGTTATATTTGGGCTGATTACCGCCGCAACCGCGCAAGCGGATTGGACAATGAATATGCGTAAAGGGGCCACTGATATCAGTCATGATATCTTTGACTTGCATATGATTGTGCTGTGGGTGTGTGTGGCGATTGGTGTGTTGGTGTTTGGTGTGATGATTTGGTCGATGATTTATCACCGCAAATCACGTGGTTATGAGGCATCAGACTTTCATGAAAGCACTTTGGTTGAAATTGTGTGGACAGTGATACCGGCAGTTATTTTGATTTTGCTGGCAATTCCTGCAGGAAAGATGCTCATTGATATTGAAGATTCCAGCAATTCCGATATGACCGTCAAGGTAACGGGTTATCAATGGAAGTGGGAGTATGAATATCCAGAAGAGGGCATTAGCTTTTTTAGTAATCTAGCAGCCAGCAGCCGTGAGGCAGCCGGCTTAAAGGCGGGGGTCAATCCTGCAACGGTTGACCATTATTTGCTGGAGGTGGACAACCCTTTAGTGCTGCCAGTTGGTAAAAAAGTGCGTTTTTTACTGACTTCAAATGATGTGAACCATGCTTGGTGGACGCCAGATCTAGCAATCAAGAAGGATGCGATTCCGGGCTTTATTAATGATATGTGGGCTACAATCAATGAACCAGGCATCTATCGTGGTCAATGTGCGGAGTTATGCGGCCGTGACCATGGCTTTATGCCCGTGGTGGTGGTAGCTAAAACACAAGAGGATTACGATGCTTGGGTTGCTGAGCAAAAAGGCGCCGCTGCAGCAAAAGCAGAAGAAGCCGATAAAGAGTGGTCAAAAGAAGAGTTGATGACTAAAGGCGAAGAAGTCTATAACACCAGTTGTGCTTCGTGCCACTTGCAAACCGGTGAAGGCATACCTGGGGTATTCCCTTCGTTAATAGGCAGTCCGCTGACGATAGGTGATAGCATTGACGAGCATATAGATGTTGTGCTGAACGGCAAAAGTGGTACTGCAATGCAGGCCTTTGGCAATCAGCTAGATGACGCTGAATTAGCTGCAGTGATCACCTATGAGCGTAATGCATGGGGTAACAATGCCGATGGTGACGACAAACAAATTGTTCAACCATCAATGATCAAGGCCAAGCGCTAGTGCGCGTAGCAATAGAAATTAAGAGGAAATAATCATGAATGCACATGCAGTAGACGCACACGACGATCATGACCACCATGGGCCAGATAAAGGCTTAATGCGTTGGGTTAGAACGACTAATCATAAAGATATTGGCACCTTATATTTACTATTTTCTTTGCTGATGTTTTTCGTCGGCGGCGCGATGGCGCTCGTGATTCGCGCAGAGTTATTTCAGCCGGGTTTACAGTTTGTGGATCCGAACTTCTTTAACCAAATGACCACCATGCATGCCCTGATTATGATTTTTGGCGTGGTAATGCCGGCATTTGTGGGGCTGGCTAATTGGATGCTGCCTATTATGGTAGGGGCGCCTGATATGGCCTTGCCACGCATGAATAACTTCAGCTTTTGGATTCTGCCTTTTGCTGCCACAATGCTTATCGGTACTTTGTTTGTCGAAGGCGGTGGTCCTGCGGCAGGTTGGACGATGTATCCGCCCTTGGTATTGCAAGGCGGCAAGTCATTTCCAATGCTGATTTTCTCGGTGCATTTACTGGGGATCTCATCCATCATGGGCGCGATTAATATCGTTGCAACGATCATGAATTTGCGTGCTCCAGGCATGACCTACATGAAAATGCCCTTGTTTGTATGGACGTGGTTCATTACCGCTTATTTGTTGATTGCGACCATGCCTGTATTGGCTGGCGCAGTAACCATGCTGTTAACCGATAAATATTTTGCCACTAGCTTTTTTAGCGCCGCAGGCGGTGGTGACCCGGTGATGTTTCAGCATATCTTCTGGTTCTTTGGTCACCCTGAAGTATATATTTTGATTTTGCCTGCTTTCGGTATTGTGTCACAAATCATTCCTACGTTTGCGCGTAAGCCTTTGTTTGGTTATGCTTCAATGGTGTACGCTACCGCTTCGATTGCGTTCTTATCGTTCATCGTTTGGGCGCACCACATGTTTACCGTAGGTATGCCTGTGGTGGGAGAGCTGTTCTTTATGATGGCGACCATGTTGATTGCTGTGCCTACCGGCGTTAAAGTATTTAACTGGGTGTCCACAATGTGGCGCGGCTCTATGACCTTTGAAACACCAATGTTGTTTGCTATTGGCTTTGTCATTATGTTCACCATTGGTGGCTTATCGGGCTTGATGTTGGCAATGACACCAATCGATTTCCAGTACCACGATACCTATTTTGTAGTGGCGCACTTCCACTATGTACTAGTGCCGGGCGCGGTGTTCTCAATTGTAGCGGCGGTTTACTACTGGTTACCTAAGTGGACCGGGCATATGTATGACGAAAAACTAGGCCGCTTACACTTTTGGCTCTCGACTATTTTCGTGAATGTGCTGTTCTGGCCACAGCATTATTTAGGCTTGGCCGGAATGCCGCGCCGTATTCCTGATTACGCGGTGCAGTTTGCTGATTTCAATATGATCTCATCCATTGGTGCATTTGGTTTTGGCCTGAGTCAGCTGCTATTTGTAGTGGTAGTGTTTAAAGCTATCCGCGGCGGTCAGCAGGCAACAGATCAAGTATGGGAAGGAGCTGAAGGCCTTGAGTGGACGTTGAGTTCACCTCCGCCTTATCACTCGTTCTCGGTGCAGCCAGAAATAAAATAGTTTCTTTTGCTAAGGCGCAGCTTAACCTTATGACTAAAATAGATAACACTAAGCGTAACATTAACCGTACTGCGATCATTTTGTTCGTGTTGGCGGCAGTAATTATGGCAACGTTTTTCTATTTAGTAGCTACCCAAGTGGGTGCATAGCGCGTAGCCATGGAAAAGAAAACATCGGTTGTTAAGCTGTTTATGATTCCCATTGTGATGTTTGGCTTTGGTTATTTGATGGTGCCAATTTACGATGTTTTTTGCGACATTACTGGCATCAACGGTAAGACGGGGCGTGTGAGCGCCTCTCAGGCAGCCAGTCTTGAAAAGCAGCAAGAGCGCACGATTAAAGTGGAGTTTACTTCCACCGTGAATCAAGACGGTTCTTGGGATTTTGCACCTGATATGCCAACAATGGTGGTGCACCCCGGCGAGCCGTATACCACCACCTTTACTGCGCGCAATAAGCTTGATGAACAACTAATCAGCCAATCGGTTCCTAGTGTGGCACCGTCTAAAGCTGCCGCTCATTTTAACAAGACAGAGTGCTTTTGCTTTGTTGAGCAAAAATTTGCAGCATTTGAAGAGCGCGCTATGCCGCTGACATTTATTATCGACCCAGATATTCCTGAAGATGTGGATATTGTGACACTGTCTTATACTTTGTTCACAAAGCCGCATAATGGTTAAACCCTTATTACCTATTTTTATAGAGGCAAACAATGGCCAATTCATCTGAAAACCACTATTACGTTCCGCATTGTACCAATTGGCCGATTTTGGGTTCTATTGGCTTAACCACTTTGCTTTGGGGCTTTATCATGTTCCTGAATGAAAGCGCTAATGGCAATTATGTAATGATTGCGGGTGCGGTTATTTTGATCTATATGTTTTTTGGTTGGTTTGGCGAGGTGGTGCGCGAGAGCGAAGCGCAGCAGTATACTGCTTGGGAAGACAAGTCATTCCGCTTAGGTATGAGCTGGTTTATTTTTTCTGAAGTGATGTTTTTTGCTGCGTTTTTCGGTGCTTTATTCTATGCCCGTGTGTTTTCGGTGCCGTGGTTAGGTGGAGCGGGTGATGAGGTGGAAACTAACAAACTACTGTGGGACGGTTTTAAAGCTGTGTGGCCAACTAATGGCCCTGCGGAATTGGGCGGGGAATATGAAAAAATGCATATGTGGCCGCTGCCTGCCATTAATACAATGATACTACTTACTTCCGGTGTGACCTGCACTTGGGCGCATCATGCACTCAAAGCTGGTAATCGTTCGCAACTGATTTTAGGTTTGTTATTAACCGTGTTGCTGGGTTTTACTTTTATTGGCCTGCAGGTCGTAGAGTATCAAGAAGCTTATCGAGACTTAAATCTCAAATTAAGTACTGGCATATACGGCTCTACCTTTTTTATGCTCACTGGCTTTCACGGTTTTCATGTGATGATGGGCGCGATCATTTTAACCGTAGTGCTGTTTCGCTGTATCCGGGGCCACTTTACTAAAGAGAACCATTTTGCCTTTGAGGCTGCGGCGTGGTACTGGCACTTCGTTGATGTGGTATGGTTAGGCTTGTTTATCTTTGTTTATTGGTTGTAGCAAAAACGCTTTGCTAGAATTTTAAAAAGGCGCCACTTTGGTGGCGCTTTTTTTATTTCTGCAAAGAAATCAGAACTTGTTATTAGCCGCCAACGCTGTGTGGTTGAATGAGGCCAAACTTTGCACCGATCAGAAGCAATAAAAATAAAAATACCGATAAGCCAATACGTACAGTTAGAGCCTTAACTGTGCCAGTTGAGTTACTTTTGTCTTTGTTGAGACGGTACAATGCGGTAAACAAGCTCACGATAATGAATAGCAGTAAAAGAACGACGATCAGTTTGAATAGCAGCATATTGATGCAGGTTTGAGCAGTGACTAAAAGACTGATTGTAATCCTTGTGTACCTTTTGGGCCTAATACTTTTATTGTGGTTAGGTGCGTGGCAAGTGCAGCGTGGCTTACATAAACAGCAGGTTGAGCAAGCAACGAAACGTGAAACGAAGCTCGTTCAACCTAAGCAGCTGGATAATTTGGGGTGGCAGCAGTTGATTTATCAGCCCGTTAGCTTAAAAGGGCAGTGGTTAAGTGATCAATCATTTCACTGGCTTGGCCGTAGTCATCAAGGCCGTATGGGCGTTGAAGTGCTGGTGCCGTTTGAGTTGGTCAACGGTGAGTTAATAATGGTCAACCGTGGTTGGTTAGGTGAGCAATCGTTGGGGTTGGAAGTAGATCCGTTGCTAGATGACTTAAATACAGGTGCTGTCATCAATGGGCAGATTTATCGACCAACAAAAGGGGTGACTATTGGTAAGTCGATCATTGATAATAGCCATTGGCCAAGAGAAAGCTTGTATCTTGATTTAGAGGCGTTTGCGGCCGCATTGCAAAAGCCGTTGTTGCCTTATGTATTGGTGTTGGCTGAGGGTTCGTCGGGCGCGCTCAAGCGTGTTTGGCAACCGGTGGTGATGTCATCAACCAAGCACTTTGGTTATGCAGTGCAATGGTTTGGTTTGGCAGTGGTGTTTTTAGTATTTGGTTTTATTTGGTTCCGAAAGAAAAGTTAATATTATGTCTCGTCGCGCAAACCGCATTAAATTTGTTGTTATTGTTTCTTTGTTTTTAGTACCTCTGCTGTTTTCGTTTGGTGCATACAAGCTATTACCTGAGGGGTATAAACCAGACAATATGTCTAATAACGGCACCTTGCTACAGCCTATTTACACCTTAAGCGGTTTTAACCAACTGACGGTGAAAGGGCAATCATTTAGTAACAAGGATGTGGAAAAGGTGTGGACTTTGGTACATCTAATACAAGGGGGGTGCGGCGAGGATTGCAGCAAAATGCTTTATAAGACACGGCAGCTACGTATTTCATTGGGTAAAAACATTCACCGTATCAAACGCGTTGCTGTGCTGGAAGACCCTGAACTCAATTCCACCATGGATAAAATGTGGGCATCACACCCCGATATGAAGGTGC
>CALIFM010000261.1 GCA_938021685.1 uncultured Gammaproteobacteria bacterium
GCGCAAGCCCACGCTAAGCGCGGTAATAATGCCTATTTGCTGCAAGCTCGCTTGTTCCACAAACTGGGCATAGTGCGCACGAGAACGATTTAGCCTCGTGCCTAAATAACTAATGATTCCTAGCTCAGGGTGGCTGTGCAGTCGTTTAGCTTTATCGGTTTGGCGCACATAACCCACGGCATTGATCTTTTGTGAAAGCAGCCATGCTTCGTAGTCAAAACTGCCTGGGTTGATTGACCCGTGCGGGCGCTTAAGTTTGGCATACAGCTGCCAGTGTTCACCGCTACGCAGATCGGGTAATTGACCATCTTTTATGTACCAACGCAGCCGCAGTTTGTGCGGTACTACCCAGGCTTCGTCACCATGATGAAGCCGCTGAGCGGCAAAATTAAATTGCACATGATGGGCCTTGGCCTGTGGGACCCCTACAACGTGACCAATTAGCTGCACTTCTTGCCCTTCAAGAGCAGGGCTTAAGTTATCGTTTATTACCCAACTTGCATAGCTGCTGCCCCATAATAGGCCTGTGACGAACACACTAAGGTAGCGCACTGGACGGTAACGCGTGCTTAGCAATAAGCACAGCAGCCATACAGCTAAAAAAGGCCATGGATGTAAAGCTGGTAACAAACTAACTAGCGCAATGCCTGTTGCAAACAGCCAAGGCCAAAGCAAGCTTAAGAGGCTGAGTGAGTTACTCCAAGCTGGCTTCATAAGTGATAATGGCATTTGTTTTAGCTGATATTTTGGCGCTTTGCTAGCTTAAAGAAGAATGCTGATGATTCTGATATTCGGTCTAAAAAAACGAATGAATGTATTCAATATGCCTTTAATTTGAAAAAAACAGCCAATTATCGCGTGTATATCGCAATATTTGTTATTAAATTATGGCACAATCGCCGCCGTCGCTGCGTTCTCGCTGTTTTTATGTGTGCAGATGGAACCGAGGCAAACCCTAAAAGTTTTATTTTAATAGTATTCACAAAAATTGAGGAACAACAATAATGACTTTATCTAAAAAAATGGGTGCTGAGTTTATTGGCACATTTTGGCTGGTGTTGGGTGGTTGCGGTAGCGCTGTATTAGCAGCTGGCATCCCAGATCTAGGCTTAGGCTATTTGGGCGTATCATTGGCCTTTGGTTTAACTGTATTAACGATGGCATACGCCATTGGCCACATTTCAGGTTGCCATTTAAACCCAGCTGTTTCATTGGGCTTGTGGTCAGGCGGCCGTTTTAGCACGGTTGAAATAGTGCCTTATATTATTGCCCAGGTGCTGGGTGGCATCGCTGCTGGTGCGGTATTATTCTTTATCGCGACTAACTCGACGGAATTCGAAAGCCTAGGTGGCTTTGCATCAAACGGCTTTGGCGAGCATTCACCTCATGGTTACAGCATGATGGCGGTATTGGTGACTGAAATAGTCATGACCTTCATGTTTTTAATCATTATCTTGGGTGCTACTGATAAGCGTGCTCCTGCAGGTTTTGCTCCAATCGCAATTGGCTTAGGCTTAACGTTGATCCACCTGATTAGTATTCCTGTGAGCAACACTTCAGTTAACCCTGCGCGTAGCACGGCTGTGGCCTTATTCCAAGGCGACTGGGCTTTGGGGCAATTATGGTTGTTCTGGTTGGCGCCTATCGTAGGCGCAGTATTAGCGGGCATTGTTTACCGCTGGTTTGAGTCAGAAGATCGTTACTAAAACTTACAGGCTAAGTCTTGGGTATAACTAAGACAAGCTTCAAATAAGTTTAAATTGCGCCTCCTAGTGGGGCGCATTTTTTTGACCTGCTGTTTGCTAAAACAACATAAGCGTCTTGATACTGCTTAATCGCGACGCCTTTGCTGCTTGCGCGCAGTTTTAAATGGCTTCGCTTGGGCAAGCTATGGTAAATCTGTTTCATAACAAAATGATGCCAAGCCATGGCCCCTTTGCCCAGCACTGCCAAAACTGATCGAACTTTGCTTGCCATGGTATCGGTTGTCATCGGCATCTCAATCGCGAGCGTCAATGACTTGGGTATAAAGTGGGTCAGCAATGATGTGTCGCTGTGGCAGCTACAATTGATGCGCGCACTCATTGGTGCTTTAGTATTGGGCTTGGTGTTACTTGCATTAAACAAAGACCACAGCATTGTTACTAAAAATGGCAAGGTGGTGCTTATGCGCAATTTGCTGATGGCGGTTTCTTTCTCCACTTATTTCATTGCCATTGGTATATTGCCGATTGCTGTTGTCGCAGCGGGCTTATTTAGCAGCCCCTTGTTTACCTTGCTGTTAGGGCGCTTATTTTTAAAAGAGCAAATAGGTATTTGGCGTACCATCAGTGCCTTGCTTGGCTTTGGTGGCGTATTGTTGGTGTTACAACCCAAGCCCAGCGACTTTGATCCCAACATTTTATGGCCATTAGCTTGTGGCCTTTCGTATGCTTTAACTAATATTTATACCCGCAAATATTGTCAAAACGAACACCCAATGGCAATGTCTTTTTGGCTAAGTATTTTATTTGCAGTGATTGGCCTGGTGGGTATGGTTTGGCTAGCTTTGTATATGGTGCCTAATGGCGATACTGGTTTTGTGAACCATCCTGCGACAATACCGGCCGGTGGGGTATTGCTGGCGATTGTAGGTGTTGGTGCCAGCAGCATCGGTATGCACTTTTTCTTGGCAATGGCTTATCAAAATGCCCCAGCTAGTTTACTGGCGCCGCTAGAGTATGTGTATTTGCCCTTAGTAACATTAGGTGGTTTTTTGATCTTTGATGAAGTGCCACCTAAAACGGCCTTTGTGGGCATTACTATTATCATCATTTCAGGTTTGATTATCGCTTGGCGTGAGCGCCAACTGGATCCACAGAAGCCTAATCGAACCAGCCGCCATGCAGTGTAAATCGTAAACCTTTAAGGTCTAGTTCTGATCATTTAGGCGTACTAACTTAAGGGAGAGCTTGAGTGCGACTAAGGTCTGCTTTTTTGGTAGATACAAAACCAGCCTTCAGGAGCTTGGTTATGGAAAAAAGCGCCCTTTTTGCGGTATAAGCAACTCAATTTGCCGCTTGTTAACTGCTGCGCGAAGGCCTGCTCAAACCCTAGCGTCTGCTACAACTCTTGGTGCACAGTGCAGGCAAGCAGGCCATTTGGCTTGAGTATACGCACCAGCTCGGTAATCGGTTTTGCGTCAACATGGCCATGGGTAAAGGTGCCAGTGCAGATAACTGCATCATACTGAGCATTAGCCAATTCAAGGTCGTGGTTTAAATCTGCTTGAAATAATTGCTGATAACGTCCGCTATGGTCAACATTTCAAGCGAACGATCAAGGCCATGTAAATGTGTAAAGCCAGCTTCATATAGCGATTGCACTGTGAGCCCTGTGCCGCAACCGATATCTAATATAAGAGCTTCTTGGTTGGGCAAGTGCGGCATCAAGAGATCAGCCAGTGCTTGTGGCGATCGGTAAGCCAAACCGTCTACCATTTGCGCGTCATACTGGCTGGCCCATTTGCTATAAAACTGTGCTTGCTTGTTTGCATCACTGGCTTGGTAAGCTTGTTCTAAGAAAGCTTTTGCGCCGTGAGTGTCAGATTCTTTTTTGTTCATAAACCGGTGGCTACGCTGTGCTGAATTTCTGTTTGTCGGTAGGCGACTTTAGACAACTTCATCTGGTAGAATGACACTAAATTATAAATCTTAATTGAGCCACATATCATGAAACTATACGGTAGCACTACCTCTCCCTATGTACGCCACTGTCGGGTTGCCTTAATGCAAAACGACATGGACTTTGAATTGATTGAAACCGATTTTGAACAAAGTGCCAAGCAATCACCCACGAGCAAGGTGCCATTTATGGTGGATGGCGACTTGACGCTAACTGATTCAGCTTCGATCTTAAAGTATGTGCGTGAAAAATCAGGCCAACCGTTTATGGCGGATGTGCGTGATTATGATCTATTCACGTTGGCCAGCACTTTGCAAGATACGGCTATTAACGTATTTATTATTGGCAACGCGGGGTTTGGAGCGGATGAAATTCCGTATTTGGGCCGTCAACAAGGCCGCATTGACAGCGGCCTGCAGGCAATGAATGAGCGCATCGATCCAACCGAGGGCATTAGCACCGATGGCGCACTACGCAGTGCTTGCTTTATAGGTTGGGGCCTTTTTCGTGAGCGTTTTGAAATCACGGGGTTGGATAACCTGCA
The DNA here is from genome assembly GCA_938021685.1 of uncultured Gammaproteobacteria bacterium. Lineage (GTDB taxonomy): Bacteria > Pseudomonadota > Gammaproteobacteria > Arenicellales > Poriferihabitantaceae > JAAELZ01. The sequence continues at coordinate 4,208 of CALIFM010000261.1, forward strand.
AGGCTTAATGGAAGCGGCTAATGCTGATTCCACTTTTGCAGCCACTGCACCTGCTTAATGTATAAAGTACGTTAGAATTATTTGAAAGCAGGTCGCTAAGCGCGACCTGCTGTTGTGCAAGATTACTACCTCGCTGCTTTTGGCCACACTGTTTAAGCTTAGCGTAAGCCACGTTTTGCAATAGTGGTTAAAATTTTCTGGACCTAAGAATTGCAACTTATAATCCTCCCCATTGTTGCCGTGTCACTCTAATTGCTTAGTAATTTAATGTCATTGTTAGGTTTTTTCTGCATTCATTTTTTAGGTTTGATTATTGCCTGTTGCATGACGCTAAACATACAAGCGCAAGACTCAAAAGTACTGCGTTTAGCCACCACCACCAGTACGGAGAATTCAGGTTTGCTTGACTATATTTTGCCGAACTTCGAGCAAAGCAGTGGCTACGATGTGCATGTGGTGGCGGTCGGCACGGGCCGTGCACTGCGCATGGGCAAAGACGGTGATGCCGACGTGTTGTTGGTTCATGCTCCAGCAGCTGAAGCTCAGTTTATGGCGAATGGTTATGGTGGTCAGCGTGTAGGTGTGATGGTTAATGACTTTATTTTAGTTGGCCCTAAAGCGGACCCGGCGGGCTTAAAAAGCGCTACGTCTATATCTAATGCAATGCAGGGCTTGGTGGATGGCGAACACTTATTCGTGTCGCGTGCTGATGATTCAGGCACCCACAAAAAAGAGCTTGATTTGTGGTCTGCCGCACAACTTGAACCTAATGGAAGCACCTACCGCGAAGCGGGTCAAGGCATGGGAAAGGTGTTGCGCATGGCGGGTGAGCTGGATGCCTATACGCTAGTTGATCGTGGCACATGGTTGGCGTATCGAGCAGATTCGCCGCTTGATGTAGTGTTTGAGAACGATCCTTTGCTGTTTAACCCATATAGCATCATAAGCATTAATGCCCAACGACATCCGAGGTTAAATCATAAGGGTGCTGCAGCATTAATGGCGTGGTTTGTGTCTGGCTCAACGCAGCAAAAAATTGGCCAGTACACCATCAATGGCCAAGTGCTGTTTCTGCCCAGCACTGAATAACTTGCCTAGGCTAGGTCTAGATATAACTAGGCTAAGTCTAACCTGCGTCTTTTGTGCCCTTAGCCAAGTTGATGCCTTTGAGTAAATTAAGCGCGTCGCGTAGCTGTGAGTCCTGGGTTATCCACTGTAGCGTATCTTTTTCTTTTGAAGGTTTTTCGCTAGGATTGGTAGCATCATTAACCAAATGGCGATCGAGATCCACTTCACGCAGCTGCTGGTCTTCGTTATTCTTGATGGATTGGGTGCGTTCAGACAGAATGTCCGGCGTGACGCCAGTCTCTTGGATGGAGCGTCCATCAGGGGTGAAATAGCGTGCAGTGGTAAGCTTTAAACCCGAGCCTGTAGGCAGTTGCGAGATGGTTTGTACCGAGCCCTTGCCGAAAGACTGAGTGCCTAAAATGATGGCACGCCCCTGGTCTTGCAATGCACCAGCGACAATTTCTGAGGCCGAAGCCGAACCATTGTTGATCAGCACTACCATGGGCGCGCCGTCGAGGATGTCGGGTGAATCAGCAGCAAAGCTGCTTTCAGAATCGGCTGTGCGCCCGTGGGTGGCGACGATGGTTTTACCTTGGTCTAAAAACAAGTCACTGATGTCGACTGCGCCAGTGAGCACGCCACCTGGGTTATTACGGAGGTCAAGAATAAAGCCCTTGATAGCTTGCTTTGCTTGAAATTTTTTAATCTTTTTCTCTAGGTTGCGTGCGCTGCTGGCTTGAAAGGCTGTCACACGCATATAGGCATAACCGGGATCACCTAAGTCATGAGTTTTAACACTGGTCAACTGGATGACGTCGCGAATAATCTTTATGTCAAAGGGCTTGTCTACCCCTTCTCGGCTGACGGTTAGTACAATCGGTGTGCCTACTTCGCCGCGCATTTTGTCTACTGCGTCATTGAGGTTTTTGCCTGCTAGGCTTTTGCCATCAATGCTTAAAATTTTGTCGCCTGCTTGCACGCCTGCACGTTCAGCAGGTGTGTCGTCAATGGGCGTAACAACGTGTACCACCCCATCTTCGATGGCTACTTCAATGCCCACGCCGCCAAATTCCCCTCTAGTGTCGATTTGCATTTCGCTAAAGGCGCTCTCGTCTAAGAAAGCTGAATGTGGGTCAAGGCCAGTGAGCATGCCGTTGATGGCATCGCGCAGCATTTTCTTTTCGTCTACTGTGTCTACATAGTCACTTTTTATTTTGCTAAAGACCTGAGCAAAGAGCTGGATTTCTTCTAGAGGTAAATTGCTTTCAGCACGCACATCGGTTTGGCTATGCACTTGTGCTGAAAATAGCAGTGTGGTGCTGGCCAAAGCAGCGGTTATTACTGTGATTGCCCGTTGAAGTAAAAGTGATTTGGTTTTTGAAGGCAGTATTTTCATCATTTAAATGTTAGTTAGGCGCGGCACCATTTTAGCGGGTCAACCGGCTCGCCGTGATGGCGAATTTCGAAATACAAAGCGGCGGATCGCAAGCCAGCTGTGTCGCCCATTAAGGCGACTACGTCGCTTTGTGCAACCTGCTGTCCAATGGTTGTGGTTAAGGCACTATTATGCCCATATAAGCTCATTAAGTCATTGCCATGATCAATGATAACTAGCTGGCCGTAGCCTGATAGCCAATCGGCATAGACTACTTCGCCTGCTGCAATGGCGCGCACGGGGCTGCCCGCTTGTCCACGCAGCATGATGCCGCTCCATGGCACACCTGAATCCTGCCGTTTATGTCCAAAACGTGCAACCAGATCAGCCTGTGCAGGCAGCGGCAAAGTGCCTGTGGCAACAATGCGCTGCTTTTTTAGTGGACTAGGGCTCTTTCGCGTGGTTTGATTATTGTCTTTAGCGCGTTGCTGTGCTCTGGCAGCAGCCTGCTCACGCTTCTTTTTACGTTCAGCAGCCAAGCGTGCTAGCACTGCGGACAGCTGCTTTTCACGACTTTTAAGTTTGTCAGCCTTGCTGGATTGATTGGATAGTTCAGCCTCAATATCAGAAATAGTGGCCAAGCGATTGCTGCGTAATTTTTCAAGATACACTTGGTCTTTTCGTAGGTTAGTGGTTAGCTTGCTCAGCTTAGCTTTACGTTGTGCTAAAGCTTGATCAGCGGTTTGCAGTTTGGCTGCTAAATCTTGGGTATGGGTAATAAGCCTATTACGTGAGCGTGCTACGTAGTTGGAGTAATTTGAAAAGCGGCTAATTTGTGCAGGGTCTTGCTGAGAAAGTAAGCGTTTTAACCCGCTTTGCTGCCCCATCTGATAGGTGGAAACCAATAATTTTTTGACGTCACCTAATGCTTGTAAATATTGACCATTAATGGCGTCTTTTTCAAGAATAAGCTTAGTCGATTCTAGCTCTATCTGTTTGAGCTTCAGGGCTGTTTGTTCTTGGCGCAGGTTGCGCTCAGCGAGCTCTTGCTCAATCTTTTGTAAGCTAGTTTGGGTTTTTGAGCGCTGTGTTTTTGCGCGTTTAATTCTTTGATCTAACTGTTGTAGTTGCTGTTTGACTTGTTTTAGTTCATTGGCTTCGTTGGCAAAGGCAGCAGTGCAAAAAGCCGCTGTAAAAAACAATATGAACAAAAAGTGAACGATTGCGTTATTGCGTTGAAAAAGCATTTGAAAACATAAGTTTATAGGTATACTAGGATGGATAACAAGGATAAATCAGGGAAGCTATCAATTTAA
>CALIFM010000262.1 GCA_938021685.1 uncultured Gammaproteobacteria bacterium
AAACTTTCCACAAGCTGATACACGGTGTGTTTTAGGCTAAAATCCGTATAAGCTCGCACCTAACAGCGTATTTCGCACTCCAACACTAGGCAACCACCAAGAATATGAATGTAGAAAAGATTCGGTACGAAAACGATTTGACCATGTATGAATCACTGCTCAAGCACCGTGATGTCATTAAGGTCAACGAGGCCATCAGCCGCATGGAAGAAGAAGGCCCACGCTCAACACGACGCCACTTACTGGCCACTTCGGTGTTTTTAAGCGAACGCATGGCGCCTAAGATTCATAAGATGGCCAAAGAGTGCTATGAGCGCTTGGATCTAGAAATTCCGCTCGAATTATATGTGTTTTCTAGCCCACAATATAACGCTGCTTGCTTTAAGCCTGAAGACGGCCGCTTGTTGGTTATGTTTTCCTCTAGCCTGCTGGAATCATTTGATGACACCGAACTGCGCTTTGTCATGGGCCATGAGTTAGGCCATCATGTATACCGTCACCACGACATCCCGATTGGTTATATCTTGCGTGGCAAGCGTCGCCCAGACCCTAAATTGGCACTAGAGTTATTCACTTGGTCGCGCAATGCCGAGGTCTCTGCTGACCGTGCCGGCGCATTTTGTGCGCAGAACTTCCATGCTGTGGCCAGCTCACTATTTAAGCTGGCATCAGGTTTAAGCAACAAAACCATCAAATTCAACTTAGAAGACTTCTTAGCCCAAGTGGACCAGATGCAAGTGGAAGACGACGCACCAAACCAACGTGCTTCACAAGAAGATTGGTTCTCGACCCACCCTTTTAGCCCACTTCGGGTCAAAGCCTTACAACTTTTCCATGAATCCAATTTGATGAAGAAATCAGGCACCAGCAAAGCTGACCTTGAGGTGGGCGTGCAAGGGGTGATGAGCATGATGGAACCCAACTACATCGACGCCAAAACCGATGCCGCGCAATCCATGCGGCGGGTGCTATTTGCTGGTTCAATTGCGGTGGCTGAAGCAACAGCGCCGATCAACAAAAAAGAGATTGGCGTGTTTGAAGACTTTTTTGGTAAAGGTGCATTCAAATCAGGTTTCAATATCGAGCGCATCAAACAAGAGCTCCCCAGTCGCATCGAGCGCTGTGTGGAACTCACCAACATGACTCAACGTATGCAAGTCATGCGCGATTTGTGCTTGATGTCCAGTGCCGATGGTAAACACTCCAAGGCCGAGCGTAGCGTGCTTGAAAGTATCGCTAAGCAAATGGAAGTGCCGTCGTCGTTTATTTGTCAGTGTATGGATAAAGAAATCAAACTAGATTAAACCCTCATGTCACTGCAGTCTTTGCAGCAAGCCTTAGGCAAATTTGCCCAAGCACCAGCCGGGCATCTGCCCACACCACTGGAACACTGCCCCAATTTAAGCCATGCACTAAACCTATCAATATGGGTTAAGCGAGACGACTGTACAGGCTTGGGTTTTGGCGGCAATAAAGTACGCCAACTGATTTTTTATGTAGGCGAAGCACTGGCGCAAAATGCCGACACCCTGCCGATAACGGGCGCAGTACAATCTAATTTTGTATGCACCGCCGCCGCCTTTGCCAGTAAATTTAACCTGCAATGCCACATCCAGCTAGAAGAGCGTGTCAGCCCTACCAGTGAACTATATCGCCGAAATGGTAATGTAATGCTATCTAAATTACTGGGGGCCACACTGCACAGCTTTCCAAAAGCCGAGAACGAAGCCGCCGCCGACGCAGCAGTGTATGCGCTGGCCGAGCAATTACGCAAAGATGGCCACCGCCCATATGTCATTCCACTGGGCGTCAATAGCCCACCGCTGGGGGCGCTAGGCTATGTGCAAGCAGCTATCGAGCTAACCACGCAATTACAACAAGTAGACACAAATGTTGATGGCCAAGTCGATGAAATTTTAATTGCTTCTGGCAGCGCCTTAACTCACACTGGCCTATTGTACGGTTTGCGCGCTTTAAGCCAAGCCACGTCTGTACGTGGTGTATGTGTGCGGCGCGATGCGACACAACAAACAAGACGAGTGCGGCAACGATTAGATGATATCGAAGCATTGCTGCAGCAAGACATCACTTGGCAAGATAATGACATCAACCTTTATGACAGCAGCCTTGCCCCCGGTTATGGGCAACTTAATAGCGATACTGAGCAGGCCATTCGTCAAGCTGCGCAAAGTGAGGGCCTGTTTTTAGATCCTGTCTATACGGGCAAGACCATGGCAGCACTGATGCAACTAGCAAAGTCAGGGCAACTACAAGGCAAGCGGGTGTTATTTTGGCACACCGGTGGACAAAGTGCCTTGCATGCCTATGAAGACCAGTTAATACCTGGTGGTGCTTAGCAAAAAAGCGACTACATTCTGCTTGCTTACCTTATTTACTGCCTCAACCGTTGTAGCTCACTTTATCAATGGTATACACCACATTGATCGCATCATTTCGTTCAAAATGCGGATTGCTTAGCACCGCACCAATTTTTTCGGCCGCTTTTTGCGAACGCACATTATTTATATCTATAATCAGCGTCACTTGGTCAACATACTGAAAGGCATGACTCAACATCAAATGCTTCATCTCGCCGTTATATGCCCCACCCCAACAGCGCCGCGCCAAAAAACTCCAACCAATTTCGATTTCGCTTTTTTCTGTATCCAGTCCATAAAAGCGCGAAGTGCCAACTATTTCATTACTATTTTTCTCTATCGCCACAAAAGCAGTGTCCGCTTTAAGAGCCTCAGCAAAATATTCGGTAAAAATATCTAACTCATAACGATTTTTAGACGGGTGCCCCGCCCATAGCAAGGGGTCATTAGCAACATCATATAAAGCATCAAAGTCCACTTCCATCAAAGGACGAAGCGCCAAACGCTCGCCCACCAAAGTAGGTTTATAATCAAACGCTGGCATAGCAACAGCGATCTAATCAATCGCCATTTGGTAAGTTACCCAATGTGTTTTTTCAGCAACTTTGTCGTAAGAGCCACGGCCACGGTAATTGTTCTCAGCAGTGATCCAGCGGATAAGTGGCCAGCCTTGGCTTTCTCCAAAGGCCTTCAGCGCCGCGTACATACTTTGTACCGCACCGGTGTTTCGATAACTTGGATCGACAAACAAATCATCCAAAAACCCTACCATCGCGCCGCGAAGAGGCGATGTCATCGCACGGCAATGCATCAAGCCCATTGCTTTCCCATCAGTATCTTTAGCAATAAAGCCATAAAAAGCATTGTGCTCGTCAAAAATCCATGACCAAACAGTGTCTAATATGTTGCTCGTCATTGGCACTTCATAAAACTTGGCATAGCCGTGATACAGGCGCTCCCACTCAGCCCGATCATCTTTAGCTAGGGGCTTAATCGTAA
>CALIFM010000263.1 GCA_938021685.1 uncultured Gammaproteobacteria bacterium
CCGGGTCCATCAAGATACCCTCTTCTTTCGCCATAAGGCCCACAGCTTCTAGCATGCTGTCTGTCGGCACACCATAACCACCGCCAACATAATCGCAGTTGGCAACCACTTTATCACGAGCAACAACGCCCGAAATGCCCATCATATCAGCCGTGGCGCAAGCGAGCTTAAACACATTTTCTTCTTGTTTTTCTTTAGGGGCGCGCACGCCAATGCCAAGTAAGGGAATGCCGCTATTAGTCGCCTCAAAGCCCACCACCAACCCAGCTTGGGTGCCAGCGCTGCCAGTAGCGGTAACGAAATGGTCAATGCGCAGACGCTGGTCATTGGCTTGGGTCAAGGTTTCGATGGCACAATTAACATAACCCAAAGCACCTATTGGGTTAGAGCCTCCGCCTGGGATAATATAAGGCGTGCGCCCTGCTTTACGCAGCTTAGCCGCCACTTCTTCCATCGCATCATCCATGTTGGTGTCTTTAGCATAGTGGCTAACCGTGGCACCGAACAGTTTGTCTAAAAACACATTACCCGATTCGGTGTAGTCACGCTCAGTACTTTCGGTGCGGTTTTCCAGTAAAATCTCGCAATCCATACCCAATTTACAGGCGGCGGCCACAGTTTGGCGTGCGTGGTTCGATTGCGTCGCGCCTTGGGTAATAATGATGTCAGCGTTTTGCTTAATTGCATCGGCCATCAAGAACTCTAGCTTGCGGGTTTTATTGCCGCCGCTACCAAGACCGGTGCAGTCGTCACGCTTGATATAAATATTCGGTCCATCTAATGCCTTAGAGAAATTAGGCAAGTACTCAAGCGGGGTGGGCAAGTGCGCCATATGTACACGGGGAAAGCGAGATAAAAGCATGATGTGTGTCCTGTTTAGTGGTTAGAAATAGTGGTGGTTTATTGGTGCCGGTAGCGGCGCAATTCTTGGCTGATAATAGCAGCGATAGTGCCGCAATTGGCTTCGCTTAAGTTTAAGGGAATACGCATATCGCAGGTATTGCGTAAAATATTGCGGGTTTGCGGTAAATCTTGTGGACTTAGATACTCCCAATGTTGGTATAAGCTGGTGTAGCCCATTGCCGCGGCTCGTCCGAACCATTTGATCGCCACACCGCGCTCGCAGCAAGCGTCGATAAACTGCTCAGTTTGCGCTTCATCAAGGCCATCAAGGTCAAACTGGATCGAACTGGCGACGTAAAACTCTTGCGCGCCACGCTGCGGTACGCTCACACCATCAATTTTTTCAAGGCGTTGCGCCAACCAATCATAGTTGCGGTTCCACAGCTCACCGCGCTGGGTTATCTCGCGTAGTTGCGGACGTAGAATGCAAGCCACCAAATTAGACATACGCAGGCTGTAATTGGGGACACGGCCTTTGAATTTATCAAACACCGCTTGCGAGGGCTTGCTCTCATGCTGATCGTATAGCATGTAGCTACCAGAATACAAAATGGCCTGCGCGGCTAACTCTTCGTCATCCGTGACCAACAAGCCGCCCTCGCCCGAGTTAATGTGCTTGAAAGTTTGAGTGCTAAAGCACCCCGCAATACCGAAGCGGCCGGTGAAGGTGCCGCCCCACTTAGCCCCCATAGTATGAGCGCAATCCTCTACTAATTTTAAACCGTGCTTTTCACATAAGTTTACGATGGCATCCATATCAGCAATATGGCCGCGCATATGAGTCAGCAGCAATACTTTGGCGCCACTGGCAACAGCTTTGCGTTCTAAATCGTCTAGATCAATACAATAATCATCATTGATTTCTACCAGCACTGCTTCACCGCCAGCATGATTGATCGCACCGGGTACAGGAGCCAGATTGAAAGCATTGACCAACACTTTATCACCGTGTTGCACGCCAGCAATTTTCAGGCCGATAAAAATAGCACAACCGCCGGAATTAAAACCTACCGCATAACGACTACCCACACTAGCGGCAAACTCTTGCTCCAGCAAAGCCGCATGTGGCTCGCTGCCGCTGTATTCGCCGTAGCGGTGCAAGCGACCGGTACGCATCAGCGCTGCTGCGCCCTCAATCGCTTCTTCCGGCAAAGGGCCGGGGTCGCTTAGGTCAAGATCGAGCTTTAAGGTCGAGTCGTCGTTCATGGCTTCATAACTATGCAGGCAAGCTCAGCTCGCCTTTGGCATAACGCACACATTGCTGCGCTAAAATCTCAGTGGTTTCTAGTAACGGTACACTCAGGTCATCAGCTTGCAGTACCAATGGCACTTCAGTGCAACCAGCCACCATCAATTGTGCGCCTTGGTCGATTAATTGCTGCGCGTAAGTTTGCATTTGCTGCTTGGCAACTTGATTTACACCCTTGGTTTTAATCGCATAGATGGTTTGCATAAATTGTGCTTGTTGCACGTCGCTTAACAACTGCACGGTAAAGCCTAGCTGCGCCAGTTTGGCCTGATACAAACCTGCTTGTAAGCAGCCGTCTGCCGCCAACAGACCCACGCTGTTTACCTGGTGCTGCTGCAGCTGTGTGCAAGTTTCATCAATGATACTGACAAAAGGCGTGCTGACAGCATCGGTAATCGCAGCGCTAAAAGCATGGGCCGTGTTGCAAGGCATCACGATAAAATCAGCACCGGCTTGTGCTAGACGTTTGGCCGACTCTGTAAAGTATGGTGCAGGCGACGGTCCTTCACCGGCAATGGCATTATTGCGGTTTGGCACCTTCGGATTATTGTCGACCAAGCAGTGGATGTGGTCTTGCTCAGATTGTGCCGGAGTATTGCGTAGCACACGCTCGCAAAAGTCTAGCGTGGCCGCTGGCCCCAAGCCGCCGATTACTCCGATAATTTTATCTGCCAATGGCCTATACCTACTGCAAGCTGTTTACTTAAACGCAGTGTAACAAGCTAACATAGGCCATGCCAATGCTAAGACCACAACTAGTTATGCATTTTTTGCATAAAAGCTTTAAGCTTTGTTTATCTATTTTCTTTGATTACTTGCCTGCTGCAAGTCAGCTTGCACGTTATTATCTTGTTCAGCAAGAGCCACAAAGGCGTCAAAAAACTCCTTTACTCGACGCTGAGCCATATTTTCTACTATAGGCAAACCACGGCTAATCACACCGCTAGCTTTGATGATAGCCGTATAGTGCAACTGTGTTTTGGCCTCTCCTTCTGGCAACAACCGTATGTCTGCTTGCGCGCTAGCACGGCCTAAAAAGCCAGCACTCAGCTTTGAGCTGAGCTCATACGCTTCGGGCGCATCAGTGCTTAACACAGTTAAATTCACTTTGAAATCTTTTTGATAATCACCCAACTTGGCACTGATCACGGCTTTAAAGTTGTCGCCATCACGCTCTACAGCTGAGCAACCACGAATACAAGCGGCCAACACCTCAGGGTCGTTCAGTTTTTGCCACACAGCTTCACGTTCTAATGGTAGCAACGCAGTGTCGGACAAGGTAATGCTATTATCTGCCATGCTTAGCACCCTCGATTAAATATTGCATAGGCAAGAGCTTACCCGAGCGCGCAGCTTTGGGCAATGTACGTCCGCCGCCACAAACGATAAAAACGCAGCAAGCTGTTGCCTATTTAGGCGCAGCCATTGGTACAATAGGTACATGGCTGTAACGCAGTACAAAAACAAATTTAGACACATTAGCAATGACAACACCTAGCCTTAGCGTGGACACCTTGGTTATCGGCAGCGGCCCTGCTGGTGAAGGTGCAGCGATGCAGCTAACTAAAGCAGGCCAGACGGTTGCGATTGCCGAAAAGTATCCGCAGGTGGGCGGCGGTTGCACCCATTGGGGCACTATTCCTAGCAAGACCTTGCGCCACAGCGTGCAAAGCTTACTTGAGTTTAAGCGTGACCCTTTGTTTGCTCAGGCTGCGCCGCACATCAATATCGATTATTTACAGTTATTGCAAGATGCCAAAGAAGTGGTGGAAGCACAAGTGCATACCCGTCAGGGGCACTATAACCGTAACAAGGTAGCAGTGCTGCATGGCGCAGCGCAATTGACTGATACCCATCAAGCTCTTATTCAGCCTGAACAAGGTGAACCAAGCACGGTGCAATTTAAGCAGGCAGTCATTGCGACTGGCTCGCGCCCCTACCACCCTGAAGGCGTCGATTTTAGTCATCCGCGTATCAATGATGCCGACAGCGTACTTACCTTGCAACAGTCGCCGCAGTCCGTCACCATTTATGGTGCAGGCGTGATTGGCTGCGAGTACGCTTCCATCTTTATCAATTTAGGTTTGCGGGTGAACTTGATCAACACGCGCGGCGGCCTATTATCATTTTTAGACGATGAGATCACCGATGCATTAAGCTACCACCTGCGTGATCAAGGGGTGAGCATTCGCCACAACGAAGAAGTAAAAAAGATTACGGCTAATGACGAGCAAGTCACTTTATACTGCCAGTCGGGTAAGCAAATCAGCAGCGACATTTTACTGTGGGCCAATGGCCGCTCGGGCAATGCACGCGGTTTAGGGTTGAGCAGCTTAGGCATTGAAATTAACCACCGTGAGCAAATTGTGGTGAATGATCAATTTCAAACTGCTGCCAAGCATGTTTATGCCATTGGCGACGTGGTTGGCCCACCAGGTCTCGCCAGCGCCAGTTACGATCAAGGTCGCTTTGTTGGCTCCTTGATCAGCCGTTGTGAACAAGGCTTAAAGCAAATTCAGACTGCGCCCACGGGTATTTACACTAGCCCTGAGATTAGCTCAATTGGGTTGACCGAAAAACAACTGACGGAACAAAAAGTGCCGTATGAAGTGGCGCACACTGGGTTTAAATCGATTGCGCGCGCGCAAATCACGCGACGTAATGTGGGTATGCTGAAAATCTTATTTCACCGCAAGACATTGGCTATTTTAGGTGTGCATTGCTTTGGTGACAATGCGGCAGAAATTATCCACATTGGCCAAGCCATCATGCAACAAAAAGGCAAAGCCAACAGTCTGCGGTATTTCGCCGAAACCACATTCAATTATCCCACCATGGCCGAAGCTTATCGCGTGGCCGCGCTTAATGGCTTAAACAAGGTTGGGCAAGCCTAGTGCAAAAATATAAAACCAATAAAAATGACTATAAATAACGAGTATCAAATTGATGTAAGCGTTAACCCTCAATATTTACCGGGTCAATCTGACCCTGATAGCGACCGTTATGTGTTTGCCTACACCGTCACTATAGTCAATAACGGCAAGCTAGCTGCAAGTTTAGTATCGCGCCATTGGATTATTACCAACGCCGACGGCGAACAAGAAGAAGTGCGCGGACCAGGCGTGGTAGGGGAATTCCCACGGTTACAGCCAGGCGAAAGCTTTGAGTACACCAGCGGATCGATCATTCAAACGCCTGTAGGCACAATGGGGGGTAGCTACCAAATGAAAGGCGACGACGGCACGCAGTTCGATGCCACCATCGCGCCATTTAGCCTACGTTCAATTGCAGTTAATTAAGTCCAAGTTACTTACACTATTGGCCGCATGAAAAACGATAGCTATAGCGCGGAACAACAAATGACGCTAAGCAGCGGTATTCACTGCTTTGAAACACGTGAATTTGCCAAAGCAATGCAGTTTCTAAACCCGTTTGCGTTGCAAGGTGATGAAGAAGCACAATACCGCGTGGCGATCATGCTGCAAAACGGCTTGGGTGTGATTAAAGACGAAGCACAAAGCTTCAAGATGATGCAAGCGGCGGCTGAACAAGGCAACGCCATGGCACAGCATGGGCTTGGATTTATGTACCTTGAAGGTGACTGCACCGCGCAAAACGGTGAACTGGCCTTACAGTGGTTTGGTAAAGCTGCTGAACAAGGCATGGTCGGCTCCCAAACTACTATTGCGATGATGTATGAGCAAGGCGAGGCTATAGAGCAAAACCTTGAGCTGGCTAAGAGCTGGTATACCAAAGCTGGGTTTGCTGATAAAGCTGCTGAACTGGATACAGATTAGCCACTATAGCCCCAGAAAAATTATTTGGAGCAAGCTTGAAACCGGCTGTCAAAAGCCAGTAGATACAACCGTTAATTCTTTATTTTATACCGATTGTCTTGCATTGCTGTATTAGATTGTGCTAAAGTATATATGTCCACGAACGGTTCGTGCGCATAAAGATTAACTTCCGAGGAAAAACCTATGGCTTTAATTATTAGTTTACTAAGTGGTGCATTAGGCGGCAATATATTTGGCAAGCTGTTCAGCTCGCTAAGCTTAGGCACTTTAGGCAACTCAATCACTGGTATCTTAGGTGGCGGTTTAGGTGGCTCAATCTTAGGTATGATGGGCGCAGGTGCAGCAGCTGGCGGCGGCGGTATGGATGTGATGAGTATTTTAGGATCTGTACTAAGCGGTGGTGTTGGCGGCGGTGCATTGATGGCTATCATCGGCGTAATCCGTAAAGTAATCGGCAAGTAAATATGCTCGATTAGCTTAAGCTCCAACTTAAGCTCAAAACCCGGGTGCATTTGTGCTCGGGTTTTTTTATGCCTGCTTACTTAGGCAAACGCTCTATCGCTTTATGCTTACAAGCTTTCATTGATGCGGTACAATCTTTGAATGAGCAAATTTAATCCCCAAGACCTGAGAATTATCCCAAAGCAATCTTTCTCCATTGCAGATGCCAGCACGGCACCGCTAACAGACGAGGACGAAGATGCACTGGAAGAGCAGCTTAGCGATCTAACTAAGCAGTTTGCCAAGCTGCAACGGGTATTGTACGCGCAAGACAAAAGCTCACTACTAATGGTGTTTCAAGCAATGGACGCCGCCGGCAAAGACAGCACCATCCGTGCTGTAACCAAAGGCGTAAACCCCGCGGGCTTTCAGGTATCAGCGTTTAAGCAGCCTTCTAAAAATGAACTAGACCACGATTTTTTATGGCGCAGTGCTACACAATTGCCACAACGCGGTCGCATTGGTATTTTCAACCGCAGCTATTATGAAGAAACATTAGTAGTGCGAGTGCACCCCGAATATTTAGGTAGCCAGAAACTACCGCACACCCCGCCGCTAGATACCTTATGGGAGCAACGCTTTGAATCGATCGTAGAGCACGAACGCCATCTGTACCGCAACGGCACGCGGGTGATTAAGTTTTGGCTTAATGTATCCAAAGACGAACAGAAACAGCGTTTCCTAGATCGCCTACAAAACCCTAAAAAATATTGGAAGTTTTCTGACAGTGACTTAGCCGAACGTGCTTTGTGGGACGATTATATGCAGGCCTATGAATCGATGCTCAATGCTACCTCTACTGAGTTTGCCCCGTGGTATGCCATCCCAGCTGACAACAAGTTATGGATGCGAGTGCAAGTTGCCAGTATTATTGTACAGACCTTGCAAGACATGCAGCTTGAATACCCCGAAGCCAAGAACGTGGATCAATTTAAAGAGTTTGAGAAGCAGCTATTAAGCGAATAAGGCCTCTACTGGCCTTATCTTAGTGTAAATCTATCATGAACACTACTTTGATCAACGCTTTACAGGCCTGCGTTGGAGTTAAGCATGTGCTAACGACCCCAGTGCAAACGGCTGCTTACTTGGATGAGCAACGCGGACAATTTAATAGCGCA
>CALIFM010000264.1 GCA_938021685.1 uncultured Gammaproteobacteria bacterium
AGCGCTTAAATGACGATCATTGGCAAACATTGCAAAACACCGGCACCAGCCATTTAGTTGCCATCTCAGGATTACATATTGGCTTAGTGGCTGGTTTTACAGCTTGGTTAGTAAGCTGGTTATGGAGAAGAAGCTTTCTTGAGCGTAGCTTATATCCTGCGCAAAAAGTAGCTTGGCTGGCTGCCATCATAGCTGCCTTGATATATGCTGCACTGGCAGGCTTTGCCATTCCCACCCGCCGCGCACTGCTAATGCTAGTCACCGCCGCCGCATTGATTTATTTTGGCCGTAAGCCAGGCCCTCTGTTTTCACTTGGTTTGGTGGCAGCGGTAGTGCTGCTGTTTGACCCACTTGCAACCTTAAACGCTGGCTTTTGGCTGTCGTTTACAGCCGTTGCTTGTATTTTCTTAGTCGTGGGCAAGCCACCTAAGACTTCTATTTTAGATATCGAACAAAAAGGTCTTATTGCAAGCTATGAGCATAAGCTATGCAACTGGCTAAAACGTTTTGGTGTAGTACAACTGGCCTTGTTTTTCGCTTTAGCCCCTCTATTGTTATTGCACTTTCAGCAGCTTTCCATCGCATCATTACTAGCCAACCTAGTCGCAATCCCACTACTCACATTTATACTGCTACCCGCACTTTTACTGGCATTCGCTAGCTTTAGCTTAGGCCTTGAATCACTTTCACGTAAACTACTGCAGATAAGTGATGCTGTCATTGAATCAGCCTGGCCCTTTTTACAGCAGCTTGGTGATGCACCGTTGGCTATCTGGCAACAAGCACCCCCAACACCCTTGCTATTGCTTGCCTTGGCTGCCGCTTTTACGTTGCTCATCAAGCCCCTAGGCAAAGCTCGATTTATTGCATTGCTGGCATTTTTACCAATGTTCATTTATCAAGCACCTACACCTGAACGCGGTGCCATTTGGCTTAGCGTATTAGATGTAGGCCAAGGTTTAGCAATTACAGTGCAAACCCAGCAGCACACTTTGGTATACGACGCTGGACCTAAATACGAAGGTGGTTTTGATGCGGGAGCATCCATCGTCACGCCTTATCTACGCACGCTCGGCGCTCAAAAAATAGACGCCATGATAATCAGCCACAATAACATGGACCATGCTGGCGGCTTACCTGCTGTTACTTCGCAATTTGCTGTGGATGATTTATTTAGTGCACCGAATGAAGGCATAACCGACAGCCGCCCTTGCATCGCCGGTAATCATTGGCAGTGGGACGGCGTTGACTTTCGGTTTTTGCACCCGAGAGCAGGCACTAAGGCCGTCGGTAATAATGCCTCTTGCGTGCTGAAAATCAGCGGACCATTTGGGAGTGTGTTATTAACGGGTGACATTGAAAAAAGGGCCGAGCACAGTTTGCTTGTTTCAAGCAGTAAATCGCTACTTGCTGCCGATGTACTAGTGGCACCGCACCATGGCAGCAAAAGCTCATCCACGCAAGATTTTGTTCAAGCCGTCGGGGCCAATGTGGTGGTGTTCAGTGCTGGAAGCCAAAACCGCTTTAGCCACCCCGCACTGTCTGTTCAGCAGACTTATCAGCAAACAGGAGCAAATATTTTTAACACAGCAAACACAGGCCGAATAGCGATAAAAATAAACAGCAAAGGAATTCATACCTCAACATACCGCCAGCAAAAGCGCCGCTATTGGCGCACCCGATAGGCTATGATCAACTCATCACTACAAGTAAAGGCTTAACTGATATGAAGTCACCACCGTTGGGCACTTTGTCCGCCGAACAATTTTTAAACGACTATTGGCAACAGCAGCCTTGCCTGATACGCGCTGCCTACCCTGATTTTAAACCGTTAATTGATGCGGATGAACTAGCAGGCCTCGCCTGCGAAGCAGAAGTTGAAGCACGCATTGTGACTCAAGACCAAGCTGGTTGGCAGCTCTTACACGGCCCGTTTAGCGAGCCCGACTTCGCCAAATTGCCCTCTAGTCATTGGACTTTAATGGTGCAAGGTGTAGACCAATGGCTACCTGAAGCAGCTACTTTGATGGAAGACTTTAACTTTATTCAGCGCTGGCGACGTGACGATTTGATGGTCAGTTATGCCGTACAAGGTGGTGGGGTTGGCCCACACTACGATCAATATGATGTGTTTTTACTGCAAGCTAACGGCAAACGTCGCTGGCAAATCGGTGAGCAGTTTGATGAGCATTCACCGCGCATCACGCCCTCACCACTACTTCAATTAGCCAACTGGCAGCCACAAAAAGAGTGGGATCTAGCGCCCGGCGATATGCTGTATCTACCCCCGGGCATTGGTCATAATGGCATCGCACTGGATAATGATTGCATGACTTATTCAATCGGGTTTCGCGCCCCCAGCATCGCTGAAGCCGCTGGCGGTGTAGCTGACTTAGCAGCCGAAGCTTATAGCGAGGCACAGCGTTATCGTGACCCGACACCCTCTTCAGACTTAAACACAGGTGAAATTAATACCGACCACATTAGCAAACTAAGCGAAATGCTGCATCAAGTAGCGAACAACCAACACTTGTTACGCCAGTGGCTGGGGCAACAAGCCACACAAACTAACCACAACATTCCGCTCCTGCCGAATATTGGTAACAATAAAAACCACCAAATTACAAAACAACTTGAAAGCCATCTTTACTTACGCCATGCCCTAGGAACACGCTTTGCCTACACAGAAGCCAGTGACACCAACAGTGCCATGCTATTTGTCAATGGCGAAGTACTTAACATCAATGCCGAGCAACAAAACCTGATGCGTTTACTTGGCAACGAAGCTTGCATTAATTGCAAACAAATCAAAACAAGCAAAGCCAACTTGATATTGATTAACCAGTTATTAGCATTGCAGTCTATTACGTTTGGGAACTAAGGCTTCATTCCTCATCGGCTAAGAGAGCAATAAACTAATAGAGTATCTCTTGTATCGCCACGATATTTAACAGCCTATTGGTATTGTCTATTTAAGCGAAGCTTTAACTTTGGCTGCTACGTCGGCACTTACCCATGACTCCCAAACATCGCTGGTTAATAGGAACTTATTAGCAGCGTCTACACCCTCTGACTGATTATCTATAATATAAGTGAGCATGGTGTTCATCACAGGACCAGGGAAAACACGCTTGCCAAAATACTCCATTACTTCTGGGCTAACGGAGTTCTTGAAAGCATCTGTCACTACAGTGTAAACCTCATATTTAGTCCAAGCCGATGGCTGCGGACTGGCGCACTCTTGCGCAGGTTTCACGATGCAATCATCCCAGTTTTCTGCTCCCGCGAAAGGTGCTTCAAATGGTAATAGCACTAAGTCAGTTTTATCTACCATTGCTGTTGGCGACCAATAATAACCAAACCAATTTCGACCACGATCAACCGCTTTTGTTATCGAGCTATCTAGACCTACCTGTGAGCCTGGATCAACCATCTTCCAGCCTTTCTTTTTCATGTCAAATGCCCGAAACAAATTCATATTAGTTAATCGACAATCCCAGCTTGGCGGGCAAGTTACAAAACCACCTTTAGAAGCATCTTCTGGATGTGGAAACAAGTCAGGGCGTGCCAACACGTCTTCAACTGTTTTTAGCTCGGGATTGGATTTGGCAGTAAAGCTTGGAATCCACCAACCTTCTGCTAAATCAGTGATTGGACCGTCGTTAATAATGTGCAAAGAGCCAGCATCTACCTCCTTTAATAAAGGCTCGCGTACCGCCTTGATCCAGAATTCACTGGCAACATGTGGCGTGCCTCTTGATCTCATTGACGAAAAAGTATCAATATTTCCTCCCGGCACCATCTGAACATTGCAGCCCCAGCCCGACTCAAGGATAATTTTGTCCACATTGGCCATTAATTCACCGGATAGCCAATTCCACTCAGCAATCTGGACATTACCACACGTAGCAAAGGCACTGTTTGTGCTCAAAGCTAAAGCCATGCACAAGGCACTTTGCTTTATTAGCTTATTTTTTATCTTCTTCATTATCTCCAAGAAATATCTAATGGTTCATCTCACTGAGCTTACCCGAAAACTAGCAAGAAGACTGCACGTCATAGCAACAACTAGGCTTATAATCACCCGATGGATGTTTCACACATTTTTGAAGAGCTAAACGATGCACAGCGTGAAGCTGTGGGCGCAGCACCAGGGCCGATGATGATATTGGCCGGCGCCGGCAGCGGCAAGACCCGTGTGCTAACCAGCCGTATCGCATGGTTGGTGCAAGCCTATCAAGTGTCGCCACTGTCCATATTAGCCGTCACCTTTACCAACAAGGCAGCGCGTGAAATGCGTAGTCGCGCCGAAAGCATGTTAGGTGTACCGTTAGGGGCAATGATGATTGGTACTTTTCATAGCCTGTGCCACCGTATTTTACGCGCACATGCTGAGGATGCAGGCTTGCCTAAAACCTTTGAAATTATCGACAGTGACGATCAATACCGTCTGATTCGACGCATGCTTAAGGAGCTGGATTTAGACGAGGCCTATTGGCCGCCCAAGCAAATTCAATGGTCCATCAATGCCCACAAAGAAGAAGGCCGTCGTCCAGGTGACATCAAAAAAAGCGCCGATCAACAGCAACAAACCCTCATCAGCATTTACGAGCGCTACGAAGCCACTTGCCAACGCAGCGGCTTAGTGGACTTTGCTGAATTATTACTGCGCACGCTAGAGCTTTTGCAAAACAATGAGCTTATTCGCAACCAATTCCAAAGCCGTTATCAACACATACTGGTAGACGAGTTTCAAGACACCAACTCCATCCAGTACCAGTGGGTGAAAATCTTAGCTGAACCGAGCAAAAACTTATTTGCCGTAGGTGATGACGACCAGTCTATCTACGGTTGGCGCGGCGCACGAGTGGAAAACATCTTGGACTTTGAAAAAGACTACCCCACGGCTAAGCTGATTCGTTTAGAGCAGAACTACCGCTCCACTAGCACCATACTAAACGCCGCCAATGCAGTGATTGCCCACAACAGTGGCCGCATGGGTAAAGAGCTGTGGACCGACGGCGAAGACGGTGACCTCATCACCTTATATGGCGCTAGCAACGATTTAGAAGAAGCACGTTATATTGTGGAGCAAATTGAAAGCTGGCTGCAGTCCGGCCAGCCGCGTGATTCCGTGGCGATTTTATATCGCTCCAACGCGCAATCACGTGTGCTAGAAGAACGGCTATCCAACGCAGGCATTCCTTATCGCGTCTACGGCGGTCTGCGCTTTTTTGAGCGCGCTGAAATCAAAGACGCGCTGGGCTATATGCGCATTATATCCAATGTCCACTCCGATGCCGCTTTTGAGCGCATTATCAACCAACCTACTCGCGGAATTGGCACCAAAACGCTGGATACAGTACGTGACCATGCACGAGCACACGCACAGTCTTTGTGGGATGCTGCCCTAGCCGTGATCGAGCAAGAAGCACTGCCTGCCCGTGCAACCACAGCGCTACAACGCTTTGTTGATTTGATATCTAGCCTAACCGATGAAATCGCTAAACTTGAATTGCATGAACAAACCGAAACTATTTTAGAGCGCTCGGGCCTGCTAGAGCATTTTAGAAATGCTAAAGGTGAAAAAGCTGAATCCCGCGTAGAAAATTTAGAAGAACTGGTGAACGCTGCACGCAGCTTTGAGATGGATGAAGACGATGAGCTCGACCCATTGTCATCCTTCATTGCCCACGCTGCGCTAGAGGCCGGCGAAGGCCAGGCGGATGAATGGGAAGAATGCGTGCAACTGATGAGCCTGCACTCAGCTAAAGGTTTGGAGTTCCCACTCGTATTTCTCAGTGGCATGGAAGAAGGCCTGTTTCCACACCAGCGTTCAATTGATGAGCCAGGCCGCCTTGAAGAGGAGCGCCGCCTGGCTTATGTAGGCATGACTCGCGCGATGCAGCGCTTAGTGATGACTTACGCCGAAATTCGTCGCCTACACGGGCGCGAGCATTACACGCAACCGTCGCGTTTTATCGTTGAAGTACCACCAAAATACGTTGACGAACAACGCAGCTACCGCGTGCACAACTCGAATACGGCTAGCTATTATTCACCGTCAACCGTCAATAACAGCAGCAGCGACTTTAACTTAGGTGGCCGCGTTAGCCACGATAGCTTTGGCGAAGGAACGGTAATGAGCGTAGAAGGTCAAGGCGAACAAGCGCGAGTGCAGGTCAATTTTGATGAAGCAGGAATAAAATGGCTGGTGGCTGCTTTTGCTAATTTAGAATCAGTCTAAACCAAACTGTTCAAACAGACAAAAAAATGGGCGCTTAAAAGCGCCCAAAGTATCAAACCTTAATTTAAACTAGAAAAGCTAAGCCTATAAGTTACCCGATTTTTACAGCCTTAGTTATTCTAAGAGACTTCAATTTCAGCAAATGCTTTTTTGCAAAAGGAATTGCCTAAGCAGCAGCCACTTGGAATTGAGGGCGAGCCACATTAACGATAGGACTAGACCACACGCGATTGAGGCGCACTAGCTTCTCCGTACGTTTAGCTTTAACCAAAGCAGCAGTGGATTGTGTCGGATTCAACTCCACATCCATCCAATGCAAACAGGGTATATCTTGGCTATAAGCACACAATGGCGAACTAATTAGTTCAGGACGATCAAACAAAATCTCGTCGGTCATTGGTATAAAAACTTTCTTTCCCATTGCTATATCTAATTACATTTACATTACTGAGCTTGTATTAAACAGATTTAATCTGTCAAAGTATTGATTTAAAAGTGGCAATTTAGTGGTTATTACTCTATTGAATTTTTGCTTTAACCATCGCACCAACCGCACTATCTTATATTTGTTTACATAAGGACCATTCCTATTGCTTGTCTACCTTTGAAGCAATCCATTATAATAACAGGCCATAACCAATTTTTGCATAATGTCCTTATCTGGCCCCTCTGCCGAGGAACCGCACCCGAGTCGCTCACAACCCTTTATGTCTGGCCTCGTTAAATGGACGTAGGTTTAGTTCTTCAAATCATCCTGCTGGCAGTCTTGCTAGTGATATCTGGTTTTTTTTCCAGCTCTGAAACCGCACTGTTTTCTCTCAAGCGTAGTGACCGCCACGCCTTGCAGGAAAGCCATCCAAAACAGTCGTCCATTATCGAACAACTGCTGGTGCAGCCACGGCGCTTGATCATCACTATGCTCATCGGCAACGAAAGTGTCAATGTGGCCGCTTCAGCAGCATCCACGGCACTAGTTCTGCGCTTTTTCGGCGACGGTAATGCTTATCTTAACTTGCTGGTGATGGTGCCTTTGTTGCTGTTAGTGGGGGAAATCACCCCCAAGACATTGGCGATTCGCCACAGCACCAAATTTGCAGTAGTTCAAGCCCCGATATTGGACAAGTTTTCGTGGTTAACGACGCCTATTCGCCAGGTGATTCGATTGATTGCCGATCGCATCATTACCCTTATCGTGGGCCGCGAACGCTCCGAAGGCAATATTGTCACTGAGGACATGATTCGCACCTTGGCTGCCGATGCCCTAGAACGCGGTGCACTGGACAGCACTGAAGCGGAGATGATTCACCAGATTTTTGATTTTGGTAATGTCACTGCCGAAGACATCATGACTCCGCGCTCAGATATCTCAGCGATGTCAATCCGCCTGAGCATGCCCAAATGTTTGGATAATTATTCCAGTCACAAGCACACCAAAATTCCTATATTTAGCAAAAACCGCGACGATATAGTGGGTGTTTTGTTCGCACGCGACTTAATGGGCGTTGATTTAAGCGACAGCGATACCAGCCTGCGCGATCATCGATACCTACTGCGCGAGCCATACTTTGTGCCTGAAACAAAATCAGGCGCCGATTTATTCAAAGTGTTTCGCGACAAAAAAATTAGCATCGCCATTGTGGTGGATGAATACGGCGGCGTGGTTGGCTTAGTAACGATGGAAGATTTACTTGAAACCATTTTTGGCGACATTTACAGCCCGTCTGAGGACGATGCACGCTCTAGTCACGTGATTGCCGAAGGCCGTTACATTGTAGATGGCATCTTGGATGTGGATGATTTTAATCAAGAGTTTGGTAGCGATTTAAGCACCGCCCATGCCGACACTATCGGCGGCCTAATCTTCCACACCTTGGGTGAGTTACCAGATGAAGGCGATGTGGTTAGCATTGACGGCCTGCAGTTTAAAGTGATGACGATGAAAGACAATCGCATCAAAGATATTGAACTGCAACTAGCTAAGGTCAACAAGCCTAAGGGCAAAGCAGCAAAGGACAGCCCTGACGAGGACAGCACATGACCCTCAGCACCGTCATTTTGCTATCAGTGTTTTTCTTACTGATGCAAGGGTTCTTCTCGGGCTCAGAGATCGCCATGGTCAGCATCGAAAAAAGTGTGCTGCGCCATCAAGCTGCGCAGGGCTCACGGGGCGCTAAACATGCCTTGTCCATGCTTAACCGACCTGACTGGATGCTTTCCACCACTCTTGCGGGCACGAACATTGCCACGGTCACCAACACCACCATTGTCACCGCATATGCCATTAACCGGTTCGGCGAACAAGGCGGGCTCTATGCGGTCATTATCATGATCCCGTTGGTGCTGCTATTTGGTGAGATCATTCCCAAAAGCGTATTCCAACAACGTGCCAATCAATTAGTACCGAAGATAGTTTACGTTTTGTGGCTGTTTTCTTTTATTCTCGCGCCCATCATCTATGTATTCTCACGTGTCTCTAGGTTAGTCAGCGGCAATAATGCAGACGACAGCAGCCCGTTCATTCAGCGCCAAGAGTTTATTTCCATGCTCAGCACCCCTGACGTAGTGAATGGCGATATTGAAGAAATTGAAAAGGACATGATCCAGCGGGTGTTCAACTACTCTGAAACTACTGCAGAGCTGGCGATGACCCCACTAGAAAATGTGGCGGCCATTGCTTTTGATTCCACCGTAGAAGAAGCGCTTGCTTTTGCGCAAAACTGCGGGCATATCCGCTTGCCAATGTATAAAGACGAACACGATAACATGGTGGGTATCGTCAACACTTTGCAAATGCTCGGCGCACCACCCACTGACGTCGCCAATACCTTTATGACACCACTGCACACCGTCAAGCACGGCGAAAGCGTGGCTACCTTATTTTCAGATTTACGCCGATCTAAATCTCAAGTATCCGTGGTGCTGGGCGAGCATGGACGTGCAATCGGCCTGATCTCGGTGGAAGACATCATGGAAGAAGTGGTGGCTGACATCGAAGATGAACACGACAACACCGATGGCATGGTCACCCAACTGGGCGCACGCAACTACCGCGTCAATGCCCATATCGCACCACAGCAGCTTAACGAAGCCTTAGGGCTAAAAATCGACACGCAGCGCTACGCATCTTTGGCAGGCTTACTGCTCAGTAAGTTTGAGCAAATCCCTGTTGATGGTGATAGCGTTGAAATTGGCAAAGTATGCTTTACAGTCTCACGTGCTAGTCCACGCGCAATTGTCGAAGTGCAGGTAACTTGGTGATGGTGGATTACTCCATCACAAATAAAGTTGAATTCCCCCAGCAATTAATTGGTGAGCTGACCACCTGGCGCGAAGATTTCCATCAACACCCCGAGGTGGGTTTTGATGAACATCGCACCAGCGGCAAAGTGGCCGACTTGCTGGCATCATTTGGCATTGAAGTTCATCGTGGTATTGGCCAGACCGGTGTAGTGGGGGTGTTGCAGCGTGGCAACAGTACGCGCAGCATTGGCTTACGTGCTGACATGGATGCGTTGCCCGTAACTGAAACCAATGGTTTTGCTCATCGCTCTATGCACAAGGGGGTAATGCATGCTTGCGGGCATGACGGCCACACTTCCATGCTGCTGGGAGCAGCCAAGCACTTGGCACAACACGGCCAGTTTGATGGCAAAGTGGTGTTTATTTTTCAGCCAAACGAAGAACACGGGCTTGGGTCGCCAGCGATGATTGCCGATGGCCTATTCGAACGCTTTGCAGTGGACGATGTATACGGTATTCACAATATTCCGGGCATGGCCTTGGGTGAATTTGCCACCTGCGCCGGACCGATTACAGCCAGCGAAAGCCTGTTTGAAATTGCCATCAAGGCTCAAGGCGGCCATGCGGCTATGCCGCACATGGGTGTAGACGCCATCATGGTGGGGGCGCAGTTGGTTAGCGCGCTGCAAACTATTGTGTCGCGCAAACTAGATCCCAGCCTTAATGGAGTAGTGTCCGTAACTGAATTCACCAGTGACGGCGGCCGCAATATATTACCAGGCAATGCTTTGCTTAAAGGCGATGCACGCGCTTTAAGGCCGGAGATTAATGCTGCAATTGAAGCCAAGATGCGCCAGATTGTAGAGGGCGTATGTGCAGCCCATGGGGTAAGCGCGCAGGTCAGCTACGACACTATATTCCCTGCTACTATTAATGCGCCAGCTCCTGCACAAGCTGTGGCTAAAGCTGCCGCAGCGGTGGTTGGGCAGAGCAAGGTGAACGGTGACTGTGAACCCAAGCTATTCTCAGAAGATTTTGCTCACATGGCGGCCACCAAGCCCGGGTGCTTTGTGCTACTGGGCAATGGCACACAAGGGGCGCACGCACAACCACTCCACAGCGCTGATTATGATTTTAACAATGCCGCCTTACCCATCGGCACAGCGTTTTGGGTGCAATTGGTGCAGCAAGAACTCATAGCTAGCTGAAGCTATTAAGCGCAAGCAAGAATATGATTGCAACTTGTATAAGCAAAGCAACTATCAGTGATTAGAAACAAATAAGGTTTACCCAATGAAAACGTCTCGAAACCCAAAAACAATACATGCACCGCTTGCATCTTATGTTCACCAAATAGAAGTCAGCGCAGACGAAAAGCTTTTAGTGCTCTCTGGGCAAGTGGGTGTAAGAAAAGACGGCACTATTCCAGAAGATGCGATGGCACAACTTGAACTTGCTTGGCATAACGTGGGCGAAAACCTCAAAGAAGCAGGCATGTCTTATAAAGACGTCATCAAAGCCACCTTTTATATGGTTGAACAGAGTGATCCAACAGCTAGGCGTGCAGCTTTTGCCTCTATGCTTGATGGTATCCGTCCGTGCATGACGCTTCTATATGTTTCAGCGCTCGGTACAGACGAATTGAAAGTAGAAATTGATGTACTAGCCAGTGCATAGTATCAACATTTGCAATAGGTCGAGCTTGTAGTGCCTATTGTGCACCCATCACGCTGTGCACCCAGCGCCCTATTCCTTCAGGCGGATCTTTAAGCTTTGTACGCAGATTGATAGAAAAATCCAGCCCTTGCTCAGCAGCAATAAATTGCTTCAGCACATTATCTTCTTGCGCCAACTGTTTACAATCAGCCACCTGCGTGGTTTCTGATGGGCAGTCATACAACACACTGCGCAAGGTCATCCGCTTCAGTGATTTGCTTTCATGGCTATTGTTCATGCGCCCTTGCAGACGGAAGAGCCCTGCATAGCCTTTCTCAACTTTTACCTCAGTTAAGTTTGCATAATCGGTCAAAGGCTTCGCCTTCGCTTCGGTCGAATCAGTCGGGGTTAACCAATAAAACAAAAGCCAAGCTAACAGCAACAAGCCCAGCAGAGCAAAGCCCAAGCGTGGCCGTCTAGTGGTGACCACTAGCAAGCAAGCAACAATAATGGCAATGGCGATGATGTGCATAATTTTACCCTTCTTAGTTTAAGCAGTTTGCGCCTTGCGCTTAGCTTTTTTCTTGGAAGCTGCCTTCGATCTTGGCTTAGCTTTAGCTAACATTTTAGTTTCCTTAGCGCGCTGTGCCGGTGTCTGCGCCATGCGCTCGTGCATAGCGACATCATTGATATGAAAGTTAGGATAAGGATATAAATCGGTTAGCTCTTGGGTTACGCCGTTTTCACCCATCATGCGCGCATGAGTACGATCAAGCTGGCGCGGCTCTTGTAAGCCTACAGCATGAGCAATATAGCCCACTTCATACACAATGTGCTTGATATAATTAGCTACCCGTTCTGACTTCTTAGTGACATTCAAACCTTTTTGGTATTTCTCTTGATGCGTCGTAATGCCGGTTGGGCAAGTGTTTTTGTTGCACTGCATCGCTTGGATGCAACCCAATGCCAACATCGGTCCGCGCGCCGAGGCGACAAAATCCGCCCCTGTGCATAAGGCCCAAGCAAACTCGGTAGGATTAATTAGCTTGCCGCTGGCGACTACACGAATGCGATCGCGCAAGCCATAGCGAGTCAACTCATTGATTAAAAATGGCAAGCTTTCGCGCAAAGGCAGACCTACTGTGTCCATCAACGACATCGGTGCTGCACCCGTTCCACCATCTCCGCCATCGACAGTGAAAAAATCCGGGGCATACTCCAGCCCTTTTTGTTGAATCGACTTACACAACGTAGTGATCCATAAATTGCCACCCAGCACGGCCTTAATGCCTACCGGCTTACCCGTGGCTTGGCGTGCCTTATAAATAAACTCCAGCAAGTCCTCATTGTTCTCCACTCCAATATGACGATTAGGGCTGATCGAATCTTGCCCCTCTGGGATACCACGAATACGCGCGATCTCAGCATTGACCTTAATGCCCGGTAAAATGCCTCCCTTACCCGGCTTGGCCCCCTGGCTGATCTTGATCTCGATCATCTTGACCTGCTCGTTAGCCGCGACTTCTTTGAGCTTCTCGGCGCTAAACCGGCCCTGCTCATCACGCACGCCGTAATTGCCTGTGCCGATTTGGAAAACCACATCACAACCGCCTTCAAGGTGATACGGCGCAAGGCCGCCTTCACCCGTGTTCAACCATGCCCCAGCTTTTTTCGCGCCCTTAGATAGTGCTCGCACCGCCGGTTTTGAAATCGCACCGTAACTCATCGCTGAGATATTAAACAGCGACTTGGTGGTGTAAGGCTGCTCGCAATAGCCTTCACCCACCGTGATCGGACGTGGTTCTACCGTGTCTTCATCCAAGGTCGGGAACGGCGTGTTCTCAAACAAAATGGTGCCGTTATTGAATATATTACGCGTGGAGCCAAAGGCCACGGTGTTATCGACGCCCTTAGCCGCGCGGTACACCCACGAGCGTTCAGCGCGGTTGAAAGGCATTTCTTCACGGTCAAGAGCGAAAAAATATTGGCGAAAAAATTCACCCAAATGTTCAAACAACGCACGAAAGCGGCCTACCACAGGGTAGTTGCGGCGAATGGTGTTTTCCGACTGGTTGATGTCTTTAAAATACATAAAGGCCACCACCAGAATGCCGACACCGATCATAAAAATCAGCAGCAAGGCCAAAAATTGCATGGCCGACACGATAAACGAACCTAAAACCGACATAAAACCTCTGTGCTTAAACTAAACAGGATGCTTGCCTATAAATTATAGGACCAAAATAAATGATAGCAAACTATCGCGGCTTTGTCTGAGCCAACCGGCGGTCACCCAACTCATATAGAAAGCTGCCCATGAGTGACACGCTCATGGCCTGACAAATCATGTACAGTCTCCACATCGCTAAAGCCATGCTGATTAAGCAAATTACGCACTACAGCAGCTTGATTATAACCATGCTCAAACAGCAAATGACCTTGAGCTTTTAAATAGATCACAGCCTGCGCAGTGATCGTAGTAAAGAACGCTAATCCATCTTCACCAGCAACCAGCGCCGCTTGCGGTTCATGCGGCAAATCACCTTGCTGCAAGTGTGGGTCGCCTGAACGAATATATGGCGGGTTCGAAACAATTAAATCAAATTGCTGCCCCTCAGCAGGAGCAAACCAATCACCATTCAGCACCTGCACATTATCAAGCTGCAAGGCAGCGGCATTCTGCTTGGCCAAAGTACATGCAGCCTCACTAGCATCAACCGCCATCACTTGCGCTGCAGGGCGTGCTTTGGCGATACTTAAAGCAATCGCACCGCTGCCAGTGCCTAAATCCAATACGGCCAACGACGTATTTTTCGGCATAAAACTTAGGGCTTGCTCTACCAGTAACTCCGTATCCGAACGTGGAATTAACGCACTAGGGGTTACCTGCAAGCAAATATCATGAAAGTACTTTTCGCCGGTGATATAGGCAATTGGCTCACCACTTAAACGTCGCTGCAGCAACTCATTAAAGCGCATGACCAAGTCATCGCTAAGAGTTTGCTGTGCTTTTAGCACCAATTGTGTAGGGCTTAAACCAGCAGCATGCCCCAGCAAGGTCTCGGCTTCAACCTGCGCTTCATCGCCACCAATTTGCGCCGCCGCTTGCTTTAAGTGCCACGACAAAGGTTGCGCCATTTGCTTTAGTAGATGAGTAAGTACTGCCAGTGAATTGCCTACTGCTCAGCCAAACCGGCCAATTTATCCGCTTGGTATTCAGCAACCAGCGGCTCAATCACGTGTTCTAAATTGCCGCTTAGCACTTCATCTAACTTGTACAAAGTAAGGTTAATGCGGTGATCCGTCACCCGCCCTTGCGGGTAGTTATAAGTGCGGATACGATCCGAACGATCACCCGTACCTACTAAGGATTTACGCGTTTGGGCCTCCTCACTTTGCTGCGCCTGCACCTGTGCGTCCAGCAAACGGGATTGCAACACCGACATCGCCTGTGCGCGGTTTTTATGCTGCGAACGATCGTCTTGGCACTCTACCACCACACCCGTGGGCAAGTGGGTAATACGAATTGCTGAATCGGTTTTATTAACGTGCTGCCCACCCGAGCCAGAGGCACGAAAGGTATCGATGCGCAGGTCAGCTGGGTTGATGTCAATCTCATCCATCTCATCGGCCTCGGGCATGATAGCCACCGTGCAGGCCGAAGTGTGAATGCGCCCTTGTGACTCGGTCTCGGGCACCCGCTGCACGCGGTGCGCACCCGATTCAAATTTCAGCTTAGAGTACACACCGCTGCCTTCGATGCGCGCAATCACCTCTTTATAGCCGCCGTGCTCGCCTTCACTACGTGACATGATTTCCAGCTTCCACTTTTGCGCTTCAGCATAGTAACTATACATACGCAACAAGTCGCCCGAAAACAGCGAAGCTTCATCGCCGCCAGTGCCCGCACGAATTTCCAAAAACACGTTCTTATTATCATTTGGGTCTTTCGGAATTAACAAGATGCGCAGCCGCTCTTGCAGCTTCTCAGATTCTTGCTCTAGCCCCGGCAGCTCTTCCTGCGCCATCTCGCGAATATCGGCATCCTCATCCTTGGCCATCAGCTGCGTTTCTTCTAGCTGGGTTTCCACCTCACCTGCGCGACGAAAGGTTTCGATCACTGGCTCCACATCCGACAGCTCAATCGACAACTTACGAAACTGGTTTTGATCCGCGATAACAGCCTGATCTGACAGCAAAGCTAAGATTTCTTCGTAGCGATCGCTGAGTTGGTCAAGTTTTTCGAGCAAACTGAGATTCATAAAACGAAGTAAGAATTTATTTAAGCTATTTAATTTATGACTCTTTATATATTTATATATACGCTCGAAACACAGTTACTGCAAACGATTGCTCCGGCCCTGATCATTTAGTACTTTGATCTGGGTTTCACACATTATCATCCAATGACCTATAAAAGAGTACTGTATTGTACACATCAACAACGAGTAGTGCAGCGGCTTACATTACATACCTCTATGTTCTTACTTTAACTAAGTAAATTGCCCACCAGCATTAGCGTGATGGGAATACTTAAGAAACTCAGCGCAGTTTGTATAACAATGATCGTTGCCATTGCTGGTGCATCACCGTGCATTTGTCGCGCTAAGGTGTAAGACGCCGACCCCGTGGGCGCTGCAGCAAATAATACCGCCACCAAAGTTTGCAGCTGATTTAAGCCTACAACCTGTGCGATCAAGAATGCTGCGCAAGGAAATAGCAGCATCTTACCCAGCAATGAAAACAGCACCGAACGAGTAGCGCCTGACATCTCTCGAATACGCAAGCTTGCACCCACACATAACAACATGATCGGCAAAGCTGCTTGCCCCAACAACTTTGTTGTGTCGTGCAGTAAAGCGACCGGCTGACCGCTCATCAAATGGTTGCAAAGCAAGCCTAGCAGTACCGACACCAGCATAGGGTTACGCAATAAGTCGCGCAACACCGATGTGCCAATATTTTTCTTGGAATGACTCGCATCAACATCAGCCGCATTCATCACTGCCATCAACGTGACAACTGAAAAATTGGTGGTCGGGATCAACATAGCTGACGCTAAGGTAGCCAGCGCTAGGCCTTCACTGCCATAAATACGCTCAGCAATAGCCAGCGCAATAAAGGTATTATGCCGCGCCGCACCTTGCAATACCGAACTTGCAGTGGCGGCAGGCAAAGCACTAAAACGCCACACTACCAAGCCATAGGCCACTGCACAGGCAAAGCCGCCGAGCACCGCTGTAGCAAAGGCCCCGACTACCGACATATCAAACTGCGCGGTAGAGGTTTTATAAAATAACAAAGACGGCATCAGCACCCAATAAACCAAACGGTCGTTGAGTTGCCAAAATTCGAAACTAGGAATGCCACCGCGGCGTAGCGCATAGCCAATTACCAGCAAGGCAAAAATCGGCGCGATATAAAGGGCAGTGGTAATCATCGTTTGTTGTAGAAGTGCAATTGCATCTATCCTAGCAGTAACACTTTGGCATCGGTAGAGCCACTACTTCATTATGTATTTGACCAGAGCACCCAAACAAGCAAGAGCATCCTTGCCTATTCTACTTAAAATAAGTGGTTTCAAAGATGTCCTACAAAAGCTAGTCGTAGTGGAGAACAAACACATCTAATTTGAAAAATATGAGGCAACCCAAGATCATGATCTAGTTTGGCAAGCTTGCTGCGCAATAGTGCTAAATCAACTATTTCGATTCCATTGGGTGCTGAATTATGTGGATGAAATTCAATTGTTGGAACTTTGCTTAGGCTGTCAGATATTAAGTAGCACCATAAGGTAACGGTATTTAAAATATCTTGAGCCGCCTTTACATTTGCGCAATAAAACGTACTTCCATCATTAGTGCTGTGATGAAAACCAAACATTAGCTGTGAGGTGGTGTGAATTCTATCGTTAGATTTGTAACCAGCATTTTCAAAAATGCATTGGATAGGTCACAT
>CALIFM010000265.1 GCA_938021685.1 uncultured Gammaproteobacteria bacterium
CCCCAACATCTCCAAGCTGCAAAGCTATACCATCAATTTATACAAAGAAATTGAAGAAACCTCGGGCCATTCAGTGGGCATGCACGCCACCGGCGGCTTTTATCTAGCATCCAACAATGATTGGTACGACTACTTAAAGCGCGAGCGCTCCAAAGCACGTTATATGGGTTTAGACCAAGAATTCATCTCTTTACAAGAAGTGGCCGAGCTGCACCCACTGGTTGACCCTAAACACTATGTAGCCGCCCTATGGGACCCACTGGACGGCGATATAGACCCCTCTGGTGTGACTTATGCCTATGCCAAAAGCGCCAAAGTACACGGCGCGAAGTACTACACCCACACGCCAGTGCTAGAAACCATTCAACGTGCGGACGGTAGTTGGGACGTGATTACGGAAAAAGGCAATATTCATGCCGAGATCATCCTAAATGCAGGGGGCCTATGGGCGCGTGAAGTGGGGCAACAAGCAGGCATTCACTTGCCGGTTCAACCGATGGAACATCATTATTTGCTCACAGAAAGTATTCCAGAAATTGCCGAGCTTGATCGTCGCCTGCCCGCTGGCATTGATTACGAAGGTAATATTTATTTTCGCCAAGAACGTGACGGCATGTTGCTTGGTACCTATGAAGAGCATGCCACCCCTTGGAAAGTGGGCGGCACACCGATGAATTTTGGCCATGAACTGCTCGATCCTAAGCTAGACAACATCGCTGATAAACTGGCTATCGGTTTTGAACGCATCCCTGCACTGGAACGCGCAGGCATTAAAACCATCATCAACGGCCCTTTCACATTCGGACCAGACGGCAACCCCATGATTGGCCCTGTGCCAGGCATGAAAAATTATTGGGTAGCTGTGGGCGTGATGGCTGGCTTCTGCCAAGCAGGCGGTGTGGGCTTATCGATCGCCGAATGGATGATCGACGGTGAGCCCTCGACCGATGTCTGGGCAATGGATGTGGCACGCTTTGGCGATTTCGCCACACCCGAATATGGCACCATCAAATCATCTGAAAACTACGAGCGGCGCTTTATCCTTACCTTCCCGAATGAAACACTGCCTAAAGCACGTCGTCAGCGCACCACCGCGATCTATGACCGTTTGATGGACAAAGGCGCGGTGATGGACGCCAGTTTTGGCTTAGAGCATGCCCTATGGTTTGCCAATGACCGAGACGACGCCCATGAAAACCCAGCCTTCAGGCGCTCACGCGCGCATGACTATGTAGCACGTGAAGTGGCCTCCGTACGCAGCAATGTGGGCGCAATTGAAGTGGCGAACTTTGCCAAACATGAGTTTAAAGGCCCCGGCACACGTAATTTCCTGAACTACATTTTGGCTGGCCGCTTACCTAATGTTGGTCGCATCGCACTTACACCGATGTTGACGGCACAGGGTAAATTATACGGCGACCTAACCGTCGCTCGCCTGAGCAAAGAACATTACATGCTGTTTGGCTCGGGTGCTGCGCAAGAAATGCATCGCCGTTGGTTTGAGCAACACCTACCTGATGAAGGCGTACAGTACGCCAATGTGTCTAATCAGTACCATGGCATTGCACTGTCTGGCCCCAACTCACGCACATTGCTGAAAGCTATTTGTCGTGATGATGTGTCAGCCGAAGCGTTTAAGTTTCGCGACATTCGCCAAACATTCGTTGGCGGCATCCCTGCCACATTGGTACGCATTTCGTTTTCAGGCGAGCTCGGCTATGAAATTTATGTGCAGCCGGAATACCAATTGCGATTGTTTGAAGCTATCGAAGAAGCCGGCCAAGCACTGGGCTTAAAATGGTACGGTGCACGTGCTTTGATGAGCATGCGCTTAGAAAAAGGCTGGGGCGCATGGACTTTGGATTTTCGCCCTGATTTCACCCCAGTAGAGTCGGGCCTTGATGTGTTCATTAACTGGAAAAAGGATTTTCTTGGCAAAACAGCGGCCTTAGCGCAGCAAGCAGAAGGACCAAGCAAAAAGCTAGTTACACTGACTATCGAGACCGATGATATTGATGTCTCTAATGATGAGGCCATCATCAAAGACGGTGACTGCGTGGGCTACATCACATCGGGCGGCTATGCGCACCATGTGCAGCAATCCATGGCTTTAGGCTACTTGCCTGTTGCACTGAGCGTTGCAGGTACTAAACTAGAGGTGGAGATTAATGGCACCTTGTATCCTGCCGTCGTCTTGGACGAGCCAGTGTATGACCCAACGGGCACAAAAATGCATTCATAAGAGTTGTAGCGAAGGCTAATTAATCGCCCTATCGAGGCTTCTTAGTTGGATAGCCTGCATCAAATGCACTTGCATGATAGCAGGGGCCGCATCTAAATCAGCAATGGTGCGGGCCAATTTTAGTATACGATGATAGCCGCGCGCACTGAGGCCTAAGCGCAGCGTGGCTGTGCTAAGTACTTTGGTGCTCTCGGCATCTAACTTGCACTGCACATCAATTTGTTTGGTGAACAATTGCGAATTTAAGCATGCTTGTCGGTCTAATTGCCGCTGCCTTGCTTGCATTACATTTTGCTTAATAACAGGCGTCAGTGCCGCCTCTTCAGCTGGCTTACTTAATACGTCTTGCGGCACACGCGGTACTTCGATATGCATATCAATGCGGTCTAGTAACGGGCCAGATATTTTTGCACGATACCGTTTGATTTGATCAGGCGTGCAACGGCAACGCTCAGCATATCCCTCTCCTACGTCACCATAGTAGCCACAAGGACATGGGTTCATGGCAGCGATTAAGATGAAGCGGCTGGGATAAACATTTCTGAATGCAGCGCGCGAAATCGATACTTGGCCTGATTCGAGTGGCTCACGCATTGTTTCTAGCACCTTGCGATCAAACTCTGTGAGTTCATCAAGGAACAATACTCCATTGTGGGCTAAGGAAATTTCCCCAGGCTGCGCGCGAGTACCGCCACCAACAATGGCTGCCGCGGAAGCACTATGGTGCGGTGAACGAAATGGCCGTTGCCGCCATTTATCAACATCGATGCCTTCATGGCTTATTGAGTTAATCGCTGCGCTTTGTAGGGCCTGCTGCTGGCTTAAGTCAGGCAGTAGATCAGCAAAGCGGCTAGCCAGCATCGTTTTACCAGTACCGGGTGGACCAAACAACAATATATTATGCTCGCCTGCAGCAGCAATCTCTAAAGCACGTTTAGCGAAAGCCTGGCCTTTAATGTCGGACAAATCTTTATCGCCATCGCCATTGGATGCCCTCTTTGTGGGCGAGCTTGTAGGCAACAAAGCTAGCTGCCCATCTAAAAATGCCACCACTTCTAATAAATGTGCAGCGCCAATCACCTCTACACTCGGCGCAAGCGCAGCCTCACCGGCATTGGCAGCGGGCACGATCAATTGTGTTTGTTTATCAATCAAGGACAGTGCCGCAATTAAGCTACCTTTGGTGTTGCGCAGCGCACCATCAAGAGCCAGCTCACCTAGGAATATTTTGTCAGTGGTCGCAGCAGCATTAACCTGACCAGAAGCCGCCAGAATGCCCAATGCAATCGCTAAATCATACCGCCCTCCTTCTTTAGGCAAATCCGCTGGGGCGAGATTAACGGTGATCTTCTTGCGCGGAAATTCAAACTTAGCGTTAATGAGTGCACTACGCACACGGTCACGACTTTCACGTACCGCAGCCTCAGGCAAACCTACAATAGAAAAAGCAGGCAAACCACCCGTTAGGTGAACCTCTACGCTGACACGTGGCGCATCAATGCCTTGTTCTGCACAACTTTGAATATGGGCTAATGACACAGTCTAAAACTTTGTCTAAAGCTCAGCTAGTTCTTAGGCGGCGTTTCCTGCAGTTGCTGCAGTGTTTTCTCCAATTCATCCAGCTTTGCACGCGTCTTGAGCAACACTTTTTGCTGTATATCAAACTCATCCCTTGAGACCAAATTCATGCGTTCAAACTGCGATTGCACAGCAGCATTAATGTCAGACTTAATCTCGTTCGACAATCCTTCAGGCAGCATCGACAAGATAGACTTAGTGAGTGGATGATCTTTTAGCATAATACTGCTCAGCCTTGATCCAATACTTCAATCACCGCCACTGATTTAAGTTCGTTGACGAAATATTGCAACTCTTCATCCAACTTCTCAGAAAATATTTGTTGCCGTGCTTGCTGCTCAAGTGGACTTGCGGACACCGCTTTATCCCGTGTTGACAGCACCTCTATCAAGTGCAAACCAAAGCGGCTGCGCACTGGCCCGCTGATGATGCCAACAGGCAATTGAGTCATTGCATTAGCAAAGGCTGGCACCAATGCTTCAGGAGTAACCCAACCTAACGCCCCGCCTTGCTCGGCAGAGCCGCGATCGTCTGATTGCGCCTTGGCCACATCAGCAAAGTCTGCTCCTGCCATAAGTTGCTCACGAATATCATTCAGCACTTTTATAGCCGCATCTGCTGGGGCTTCAGAGTCTAGGCGCTTAAGAATATGCCGTACTTGGTATTCGGTCACATTGGCTGCTTGCTCACCAGATACACTACGCTTAGCTGCCAACCTAACTAGATGTAAACCATTAGGGCTGTCCAGCACTGGGCTTAACTCACCTGCTTCTAGTTTAACCAGCGCCTCTACAAACAGAGCCGGCAATTCACTGGTTTTTTTCCAGCTTAAATAACCATCCGCTGTATTTGAACGAATCGCCTGCGAAGCTGCAATCGCCCGTGCAAAGGTGAACTCGCCTGAGGCAATGCGCTGACGCACTTCCTCAGCAAAACGACCTGCCTCAATGCGCTGCTCATTGGATGCGCCTTCTGGCAAAGTAACGACTAAATGATATAGCTCGTACTCATCCTCACCCTTAGCACTGGCTTGTAATTTAGGATGGCTAGCAATAAATTCACGCACCTCCGCTTCGGATACTTTAATGCGTGATGCCATCGGCTGACTAATCACACTTTGAATTAAAATTCGATTTTCAACCGATTCTCGAAATATGTCTTGATCAATACCTTCTCGTACAAGGTTGCTGACAAATGCTTCTTGTGAGAGTTGGTTTTGCTCAGCCAATGACTGAATAGCTTGATTAATTTGTGCCTCTGAAACCTGGCGAGTAGGCGCAACTTGCTTAATATGGCTAACTAGCAAGGCATCATTGATAATTGACTGCGTCGTGGCATCATTTAGGTCAGGTGATTGATCTTGTGAACCAGATGATAAATTTTGAATACGACGCAGGGTATTAAATTCAGAGGCCGTGATTGCCTGCTCATTCACAATAAGCACTACTGCATCAATCGCTTGCGCACTAACAGCGTTAGCGCCCAACGCATAAAGCGCCATTGCGGTAACCAAGCTAGCTTTCCTAAGGTATCGTGCTAAACAGCATTGGAAGCCATTCCAAGTGATGGAAATATTCAACTAATTAACCCTATAACTAATGACTTAAGCGAACAATTAGATATTCTTCAAAAATGGCTACTGGCCACTAGTTCTGATTGAACCCAAGCCATCAAGCTCAAATGTGAATAAGATTGAGTCGTCAAACTCACCATCTCTATCCAAGCGGCGCCCTGCTGCAACACCTACTGCCCAACAACAACCATCATAGGTTAGCTTCAACGCCTGTGAACGCGTCTCATTGTCCTCTAATGAATAACGCTGCTGAAAACCCATCTGTAGGCGTGGCGAAATAGGCCAGTTCAGAGTCAAGTTTAAATCTTCACTGCCATTTGATTGATCGGTCGTACTCGTATTAGTACGCTTTAAATAATCCAATGAAACTTGGCGGCGATGCCCATCATTATATTTCAAACCTACAGTGTAGTTAGCTAACTGGCCATCTTGAGCATCGTAGCGCCCAAAACTATTCACACTGAAAGTATCAGTCAATTTAGCATTTGCGCTGGCAAAGATATCCGACTCATCCCTAGTAAGTTCATCTTCGTCACTAGATAGGCTCACTTCACGGTCATCAAGATAGTATAGCTGCCCGATACTGGCTGACATTTTCTCAATGCCTGTCTCATCCTCAATCATTCGAGTAGTAACACCGACCGCAATATGATGATCGTCACCAATACGATCGCCGCCAAAGAAACGGTCTTCTCGGAACAAATAGTTAAAGCTACTTACAGACCCTTCACCCGTATCAAAGTCTGGCAAGTTTTCTTGATTGCCGTCTTTACCTACATTGACATACATCACACGCGGCTCTAGCGTTTGCACATAGTCTTCACCGCCATAGGTGGTATCACGCTCAAAGAACAAGCCTGAATCAACCACAAACTTAGGTACGGTGATGGAATCTTCGATAATTTGTGGGTCATCGTCGTTAGCTGGTGCGGCAATCTGGTCTAAGTTATAGTTTATATGTGCAAGCGAAATCTTAGGCTTAATGAAGCCGTAAATAGGCTCGTAAGGCAAACTGATGTAGGGCTCTGCATTAAAACGTGTACCGGTTGTGCGTTCGCCATCTTCATGCTCAAAGCTCACCAACTCTGACTCCATGCCAAGCTCAAATAATCCGAGTTCCATAGGCCGTATATCGAACCGCATTTTTGGCAAATAATCATAAGGTTTAGATCTAATATAACGCTCATCATCACTGACCAGTTGATATTTTTGCACCTGCACACTAAATATATAGTTACTGTCGTATTTGCTTAAGGTCGCACTTTGGCGTAAATTTGTGCTACCTGATATCTGGATATCATTTCTAAAATCACGTAGATAATCAACATCAGAGACATCTTGCAAGTCAATCACCGACGTCCAACCGTTTGAATAACGCTGCCGATAGTCTAAACCGATTGCATAGCGATCATCGCTAAGATCTGTATCATCTCTGTCAGCAATATCATCTTTACGGAGGCTATCATTCGGCAAGAATTCCCCTCTCAAGATACCATTACCCTTTTCATTCATATAACGCATCTCGCCATACAGCTGAACACCGCGATTCTCTAGCCAAGTGGTGCGTAAAGTTGCATCGAGACTGGGTGCAATATTAAAATAATATGGCACACTCAACATGAAGCCAGACTTATCGTCCTCTCCAAAGCTAGGTGATAAAAAGCCTGATTTGCGCTCATCATTAATGGGAAAAGAAAGGCGAGGTGCATATAGAATCGGCACCCCTTTAAATTTTACGCTAACACCTTTGGCATAGCCCACACCCGAAGCATGATCTAGCTCAATTTCTTTACCGGTGATTAATACGTCTTTATTAACTTCATGGCAGCGCGTCAATTCAGCATCATGTAAACGCTGGAAGTCTTTGCCTTCAATATCTATTTTCTGGGCATACGCACGCGTTTCAACCTCAGGACGATCATCATACTCTTCTTCGTATTCGCCACGATTAAAGAAAGGGGCAAAAATCGAGAAGTCTTCTAAAAATGATTTAACCTTGCGTTTAAGCGGTGCACTACGCTTCACAAGACGCATCTCACTTGGGCCTGTTTGGCCAACAAAGGTGTCAACCTCAAGCTCCATTGAAGTGGCCTTAATTTCATCGCCAGCTTCGGTATAGTAGATTACATTGCCCTCAGCATTGGCCGTGTACTGTTCACTGTCATAGCTGATTTTGTCAGCAAATACGCCCCGCTTACCTTGTACGATTTGTGCATCGCCTTGCAAGCTCATCCGACCATTGCCTTCAGAGTTTATCTCATCACCTTCAATAACAATTTCTTGTTCCTCAGTGGGCCCTAAGCCACTTTCAGCCGCATCAGTTTCGTCAACGCTTCCTATGGTTAGCCCCTCTTCTGTTAAGGTTCCAATATCGCTTAAGGCACTGGCTGTATCATATTTGCTTGTTAAGCTGCTTTCCTCGCCAGACTCACGTCTTAAACGGCGCTGCTCTGCGCGCTCTTCCTTAATTTCTTTTAGCCGTTGCTTGCGTTCATCGGCAGCTAA
This sequence comes from uncultured Gammaproteobacteria bacterium, assembly GCA_938021685.1. Lineage (GTDB taxonomy): Bacteria > Pseudomonadota > Gammaproteobacteria > Arenicellales > Poriferihabitantaceae > JAAELZ01. The sequence continues at coordinate 7,899 of CALIFM010000265.1, forward strand.
TTCTAGCTCGGCTTTCTCTTTCTCTCGTGCATCTAACAAAGTTTGCGGCAAATCAATACGCGGAGGGCGACATACACGCTCGTCTGCAAACCCAAGATTACTGTCAGTTGCTGAAAAAGCACCGACGGATAAAAATGAAAGAGTGATCGCTGCGGTATATTGGAGAGGTTTTTTCATCGAATTTTGAGGCACGCTGAATTCTCTTTTAGACTTAGTTGAAGGCTCATTTGTCTATATAGACACTAAGATTGATATAATATCGCGAAACGCACTTTAATGCGAAGAAAACTGCACATAAAAAACAATTATTTGCTGTTATCAAGGCACATTAATCAAGCAATCATTTAAAACCTCACTAGCAGGCCTTAAAATTTATGGATGCCATCATTTTAGCCGCAGGACGAGGCTCACGTTTAAGACCTTTAACAGATCATACGCCAAAACCTTTGGTACGACTGCATACACGCACTTTGATCGAGCTACATATCTTGCGCTTACGCCAAGCAGGCATCAGTAACATTGTCATTAATCTTGCTCACTTAGGTGAACAAATTGCAGACTATCTGGGTGATGGCAGTCAGTTTCAAGTGAAGTTGCGTTATTCACGTGAAGATCGCGGCGCACTCGAAACAGCAGGTGGCATTGCCAAGGCGCTGCCGCTGATAAACAGCGACCCATTTATTGCTGTGAACGCGGATATCCTTTGTGATTTTGATTTCCTATCAATGGTAATGCCAGATTTTAGCAAAACTGATTTGGCCCAATTGGTGATGGTGCCCAATCCTGAGCATAACCCCGATGGCGACTTTATTTGCACAGGCGACGGCTTAATTGCAAAGCAGCCCCCTAAACCCAAGGCACCGTATAAAAAG
>CALIFM010000266.1 GCA_938021685.1 uncultured Gammaproteobacteria bacterium
CTGTGCGGACCAACAATAAGGGCCGTTTTGCAGTACAATCATCGCCCGAAATAATACAACCCTTTTTATGTTACGCCCTAGCCAAAGAGAAGCCGATGAGCTGCGAGCGGTTACCATCGAGCGCCAATACACCTGCCATGCCGAAGGCTCGGTGCTGATTAGTGCCGGCAACACCAAAGTGCTGTGCACAGCCAGCGTGGAAGAAAACGTGCCGCCGTTTTTAAAAGGCCAAGGAAAAGGTTGGGTGACAGCCGAATACGGTATGTTGCCGCGTTCAACCAACACACGCATGGGGCGTGAGGCCGCACGTGGTAAGCAATCAGGGCGGACCCAAGAAATTCAGCGCTTGATTGGCCGCTCATTACGTGCGGCTGTTAACATGAAAAAATTAGGAGAACGGCAAATCACCATTGATTGTGATGTGTTGCAAGCGGATGGCGGCACGCGTACGGCAGCAATCACAGGGGCTTATGTAGCACTGGCTGATGCAGTAAATGGCCTGTTAGAAAAGGGGGAGATTAAACAAAATCCCATTGAGCGCAGTATTGCCTCGGTGTCGGTCGGTATCTTTGCAGGTCAAGCCGTGCTGGACTTAGACTATCCCGAAGACAGCAAAGCCGAGACGGACATGAATGTGGTAATGGATGACAACGGTGGCTTTATTGAAATCCAAGGGACGGCCGAAGGCAAACCTTTTAGCAGTGATGAAGTGACCATATTGCTGGCGTATGCTAAAAAAGGCATTGATGAGTTGTTGCAGCTGCAACGTGCAGCCTTAGAAAACTAAGGCCTAGTGATGCCGCCTAAGAAACTAGTTCTTGCCACGGGCAATCAAGGCAAGTTGGCTGAGCTACAAGGTTTGCTACAAGGCCAAAACTATGAACTTGTTGCGCAAAGCCAGTTTGGCTTTGAAGAGGCGATTGAAGACGGGCTTAGCTTTATAGAGAACGCCATTATTAAGGCGCGTCATGCGGCAAAACACACAGACTTGCCCAGCTTAGCGGATGATTCTGGGTTAGAAGTAGACGCATTACGTGGTGCGCCCGGAATATACTCAGCGCGCTTTGCGGGGCAGACAGCAAGCGATAGTGATAATGTTGCTAAGTTGCTGAGACAGCTAAGCGATGTGGCAAGTGACCAACGCAGTGCGCGGTTCCATTGCGTGGTGGCTTATGTGCGCCATGCAGAAGATCCTGCGCCGCTGATTGTGGCACGTACTTGGGAGGGTGAAATTGCTCAGCAGTGTGCAGGCGAAAACGGTTTTGGCTATGACCCCGTGTTTTATGTGCCAAGCGAAGGCTGCACGGCGGCGCAGCTTAGTCCGGAGGAAAAAAACACGCTTAGTCACCGTGGGCAGGCTTTGCGCGGATTTTGTGAAAAGGTACAAACAGTCATATAGTGACGAAATTGTATAAGAAGGTGCGTAATTAAATGGCATTAAGCTTAAATAAACTAGAGCAGTTTGCTGGCCGCGAAGGCCCGGTATTGCTGATTGTAATGGATGGTGTGGGCATTGCTCCACACGGCCCTGGCAATGCTGTGAGCCATGCACACACTCCTGTGCTGGACAAACTAATGGCCAGCACTTTATCGATGCAGCTTAAAACCCACGGCACAGCGGTCGGTTTGCCTGACGATAGTGACATGGGTAATAGCGAGGTGGGCCACAATGCTTTGGGTGCTGGGCGAGTGATTGCGCAAGGCGCTAGCTTAGTGAACTTGGCTTTGCAGTCTGGCGAGTTGTTCAAGTCTGAACATTGGCAAACAGCCATGGCGCGCAGCCAAGCAGGCGGGACTTTACATTTTTTAGGCTTGTTGTCGGATGGTAATGTGCATTCAAGCATTTTGCATTTGTTTGCCATGTTAGAAGCCGCGCAAGAGGCTGGCGTACAAACTGTCCGTGTTCATGTATTGCTGGATGGCCGCGACGTAGCGCCGCAATCAGCGTTGACTTATCTTAAGCAGCTGGATCAGCAACTGGCTAAGGCCACAGTAGCAGGATTGGATTATCAAGTCGCCTCTGGCGGTGGGCGCCAAGTGATTACTATGGACCGTTATGATGCAAATTGGGACATGGTAAAAGCCGGTTATGAAACCCATGTGTTGGGGCAATTAAGCAGCGATGAAGCAAAGGTGCGTAGTGCGCAAGAGGCCGTTCAGCATTTTTATGACGCTCATCCTGATGGCACAGATCAAGACATTCCGGCCTTTGTGGTGGTTGATGAAAACGGTGTGCCTGTTGGTGCAATGCAAAATGGTGACAGTGTGGTGCTGACCAACTTCCGTGGTGACCGCGCGATGGAGATTTCACGCGCGCTAGAGCAAGAATCATTCGATGAATTTGAGCGCCAGTTCTTTCCGGATTTGTTTTTTTGCAGCATCATTGAATATGATGGCGATTTGCACATTCCGCAGCGTTTTTTAGTGGCGCCACCGGTGATTGAACGCACCATGGTGGAGTACTTATGTGGTACCGACTTGCGCAGTTTTGCGGTCAGTGAAACGCAAAAATTTGGCCATGTGACCTACTTTTGGAATGGTAATCGGTCGGGTTATTTGTGCGAGGAATTGGAGCAATACGAAGAGATTAAATCGGACGTTATTCCGTTTGATCAAAAGCCTGAGATGAAGGCGGAAGAAATCACCGCGGCTACATTACGCCAGCTCAAAAAAGAAGACGTGCGTTTTGGGCGCATCAATTTTGCCAACGGCGACATGGTCGGCCATACGGGCAATTTTGAAGCCACTAAAACGGCGATGCAAACAGTGGATAAATGCGTGGGTGAACTGATAGATGCCACAACGAAATTAGGTGGGGTAGTATTGGTACTGGCCGACCACGGCAATGCCGAGGAAATGCTAATGGGCAAGGGCGATGCGCAAACAGCCAAAACTTCGCACACTTTAAACCCGGTGCCGTTTGCGATTATTGATTCGGGTTATAATGAAGAATATGTGCTCCAAAAGGACATACCTGAACCTAGCTTGGTCAATGTAGCTAGCACGGTGTTTAATTTGCTGGGCTATGCCTCTCCGGCTGAGTATGCACCTTCGTTAATTCGGTTTAAATAATTAAAGCAGTGCAAAGTAAAACTTTTGATCATTTCAAGCGCCATGCCACAAGCTGACGAATCCATCAATGTATTAGGTGAGCCGCTGTGTACTTGCAGCGAAGACCCGATGACGGGCTTTTTTCGTGATGGCAAATGCAACACCTGTGCTGAGGACACGGGTTCGCACACCGTATGCGTGGAGATGTCGGCTTCGTTTTTGGCGTTCTCTAAGGTGCGCGGAAACGACTTATCTACCCCAATACCCGAATACGGCTTCCCCGGCTTAAAACCGGGAGATGCATGGTGTCTGTGTGCCGCGCGTTGGCTAGAGGCGCGAGAAAATAACATGGCGCCGCGTGTCCACTTACAAAAAACCCACCGCCGCGCCTTGGAGCTGATTGAACTAGAAACGCTCAAGAGATTTGCAGCCGACCTTAACTAAGATCATTTCGCTCATCGTGGCGGTCTGCGTAACCGCAGAACTAGGCGCCATTCCTTCTTACTTAAACAGGCAGACTCATCTGTTATTAGCATATGGATAAGCCCATTAAAATGACACAGTACAGCCACGGTGCAGGCTGCGGCTGCAAAATATCCCCCGCCATTTTGGACGTGATATTGCAAAGCCAATTGCCGCAATTTAGCGATGCTAATTTAGTAGTCGGCAATGCCTCGCGCGATGATGCGGCGGTGTACGATATTGGCGGAGGGCAGGGCATAATAAGCACCACGGATTTTTTTATGCCGATTGTGGACGATCCGTTTACCTTTGGCCGTATCGCGGCGACCAATGCCATCAGTGACATCTATGCGATGGGCGGCAAGCCGATTATGGCGATTGCTATTTTTGGCTGGCCGCTGGACAAGTTGCCGCCCGAAGTAGGCCAGCAAGTGGTGGACGGTGGCCGCCAAGCCTGTAGTGATGCTGGAATTGCATTGGCTGGTGGGCATAGCATTGATTCGCCGGAGCCAATCTTTGGTTTGGCGGTAACGGGCATCGTGCAGCTAGAACACTTAAAGCGCAATGACCGTGCTCAAGCAGGCGATCGTTTGTATTTAACTAAGCCGCTGGGTGTGGGCATTTTGTCCACTGCGCAAAAGCAAAGTAAGATTAAGCCAGAGCATGCCAACATCGCGCCCGATTCGATGTGCCAATTAAATGATATTGGCATTGCTTTATCGCAACAAGTGGGCGTGCATGCAATGACCGATGTAACGGGCTTTGGTTTGGCAGGTCATCTTAAAGAACTGTGTGAAGGCAGTGGCCTGCGTGCGCAAATTGCTTTCGAGCGCTTGCCATTATTGCCCAACACTTTAGATTATCTGGCGATGGGCTGTGCGCCTGGCGGTGCGCAGCGCAACTTCGAAAGCTATGGCACTGCACTTAGCCCTGTTACGGACGAACAACAAGCCATTTTGTGTGATCCCCAAACCAGTGGAGGCTTATTGCTAGCGGTGGGCGCTAAAGAAGAACCAGAGGTGCTGACTTTGTTGGCGCAGCATGGCTTGTCTTTGCAGTGCATTGGGCAGCTGCAGCCGCAAGCCGCCGATAAAGCACTCATTACTTTGCGAACTAGTTAAGTCTAACAATTCTTGTGACTACCATGCTGCAAAGCTGCCAAGATTTTGCGCAGTTATTCTTGACCGATACCCCGTTATTGGATGTGCGTGCGCCGGTGGAATTTGCACAAGGTGCTTTTCCCATGGCTGAAAATATACCGTTGTTAGATAACGAACAACGCCAGATGATTGGCATTGAATATAAAGAACAGGGCCAAGATGTAGCCATTGCTTTGGGCGAAGGTTTGGTGAGTGGAGGCATTAAGCAGCAGCGCATTGATGAATGGGCGCGTTTTGTGCAAACCCACCCCGGTGGTGTGTTGTATTGTTTTCGTGGTGGTTTGCGTTCGCGCATCAGCCAACAGTGGATAAAAGAGGCGACCGGGAAAGACTGCCCTTTGGTGACAGGCGGTTATAAAGCCCTGCGGCGTTTTTTGATTGAGCAAACGCAAAGTTTGATGGAGACGACGCAGGCGATGGTCCTCAGTGGTCGTACTGGGGTGGGCAAAACGCAATTGTTGCTTAAGCTCGACAACGCCATTGACCTTGAAGGGTTAGCCAATCACCGAGGCTCTAGCTTTGGGCGGCAGATCAGTCCGCAGCCCACGCAAATTAATTATGAAAACACGCTGGCCATTGCGCTGCTAAAACACCATCACATAGGTAGACAAAAACTGGTGTTTGAAGATGAAGGCCCTAATATTGGATCATTGCATACCCCGCAGTGTGTGTTTAATACCATGGCGCAAGCACCTTGTGTGCTATTAGAAGAACCTTTGGAGACGCGGGTAGCTAACACTTTGCAAGAGTATGTTGTGCAAAGCCTTAAGCAGCATCAAACCGCTGATTCGCAAAACGGCTTTATGCATTATAGCCAGCATTTATTGCAGGCCTTGGCGCGGGTGCAGCGGCGTTTGGGCCATCAGCGTTACCAAGCTATCCGGGCCGAGATGAAAGAGGCTTTGGCTCAACAGCAAGCCGATGGCAGTACGCAGAGGCATGAAAAATGGATTGTTGCCATGCTCACCCAGTACTACGATCCAATGTATGATTATCAAATTAGTAAAAAACAGAACCGGGTGGTGTTCAGCGGTGATAGCCAGCAAGTGCAAGCGTATTTGCAGCAAAACAGCTAAAGCTGAACGAACATTCAGCTAAGCGTGACCAAGAACATCGAAAAATCGCAAAAAAGCCGGAACCTTCCGAATAATTAGCACTCTTACCCTTAGAGTGCTAAAATAGCGATGTAAACAAATATCGAGAGGACAAAGATATGACTAAATATAATCCCACAGCCGCGCTACCCGTCGCGATGGATATCAGCGTAGGGCAAGATGCTGGCGCTTATATGAATACGGTTAATCGTATGCCTTTGTTGTCGGCTGATGAAGAAAAGGCCTTGGCCGTACGTTTTCGTGACAACGAAGACTTGGATGCAGCACGTGAGTTAGTGATGAGCCATCTGCGTGACGTGGTGAAGGTAGCGCGTGGCTTTATGGGCTATGGCTTGCCGTTGATCGACCTTATTCAAGAAGGCAACATTGGCTTGATGAAAGCAGTAAAGCGTTATGACCCTGAGCACGGTGTGCGCTTGGTGTCGTATGCAGTGCATTGGATTAAGGCCGAGATTTATGATTTTGTGCTGAAAAACTGGCGCATTGTGAAGGTAGCGACTACCAAGGCGCAGCGTAAATTGTTTTTCAATTTGCGCAAATCGAAAGAGCGCTTAGGCTGGATGACCAACGAAGAAGTGCATAAGCTTGCGGACAACTTAGACGTGGACCCAAAAATGGTGCGCGAGATGGAGTCACGCTTGAGTGGCAGCGATGTATCTTTCGATGCGCCCAGCGATACCGACGACGATGCGCCGATGGTTTCGCCTTCGCAGTTTTTAAGCAACGAAGCAGAAGACCCGGCCAAAATTGTTGCTAAGCGTGAGATTACTCAACAACGCAATGCCGCTTTATCATCAGCGCTTAAAGAACTTGATGAGCGTAGTCGCGACATTGTAGCGCGTCGCTGGTTGGCGGACGATAAGCCAACTTTGCATGATTTGGCTGACGAGTACGGCGTATCAGCCGAGCGTATTCGCCAAATTGAAAAGCGTGCGATGGAGCGAATGAAAGACGTGATCGCTGCTTAATCACGCCCTCCAGCAGTAAATAAAAACCCGCTCTCTGAGCGGGTTTTTTATGCACATTTGTAATAGACCTAAAGATTAAAAATACGTGTTCACCGCTGCAGTTAATGTGTCACGCATGTCTTGGTCGTCGGTCAATGGCGTAACCAGTGCCATTTGGCAAGCGTCTTGTACATCAATACCTTTGTTGATGAGTTGCGCTGCATACACGAGTAAGCGGGTCGACATGCCTTCGTCCAAACCGTGGCCCTTCAAGTTACGTGAACGGTGTGCTACTTGCACCAATTTCCCGGCGGTTTCAAGATCAACCCCGCTTTCATGGGCTACCACTTCAGCCTCCACTTCGCTGCTGGGGTAGTCAAAATCCATGCCGCCAAAACGTTGTTTGGTAGATTGTTTCAAGTCCTTCATTAAAGACTGGTAGCCAGGGTTGTAGGAAATGACGATTTGAAAATCGGGGTGCGCTTTGACCAGCTCGCCTTTTTTCTCCAGAGGAAGTTCGCGGCGATGATCAGTTAAAGGGTGAATCACCACGGTTGTGTCTTGGCGCGCTTCCACAATCTCATCTAAATAGCAGATCGCGCCAACCCGTGCGGCGACCGTCAGCGGGCCGTCTTGCCAGCGGGTTCCGTTAATATCGAGCAAAAAGCGGCCGACCAAATCAGAGGCGGTCATGTCCTCGTTGCAAGCGACGGTGATCAATGGCTTTTTCATTTTCCATGCCATGTATTCAACAAAGCGGGATTTGCCACAGCCCGTGGGGCCTTTCAGCATCACCGGCATACGCGCATCATAAGCGGCCTCATATAAGGCAACTTCGTTGCCGATGGTGCGATAGTAAGGCTCTTCGGTGATTAAATATTGATCCGTGTTGTCGTCGCTCATGGCGTAATTCATTCTGTTAAAAAGTGTAGGCAAGTTTGCCCACATGAGCAATGAGCAAGGGTAAATAGGCCATTAGCCGATTGCGGGCATAATTCTACCGCTTCTTGTTGCCAAGTACGACCTAATTTGCGTCACACAATACACAAAAGCGCGACCTAAAATTACCGTTTTGCAACGCTAGGAGTAACGGCTATGTTTGGTCTATAATCCGCTTTTGGCAATGGGCTTGGCCCACGCCGCAAACTTGGGCCCGTAATTGCCTGTGCTTAGCGTTTAAAAAATGTCTGCAGCTTCACATCCCTCGTCTTATTCCATGCCACGCCTCGGTTTTATTGGCGGTGGTCAGCTCGCCCGCATGATGATCATTGCCGCTAAGCGTTTGGGGGCATATTGCACAGTACTGGACCCAGATTTGAATAGCCCTGCTGGGCAGCTAGCCGATGCCCAAATTATCGGTACCTATGACGATGCGCAAAAACTAAGTGAGCTGGTGAGTCAATGTGATGTAACCACTTACGACCTCGAAAACATCGAAACGCAGGCTTTAGTTGAGCTAGCTGAACAAGGTCACACTTTACACCCTGCGCCGCAATTGTTGTGGGTGGTGCAAGATAAGCTGCGTCAAAAAGACCGCTACCGTGAAGCGGGCCTGCCAAGCGCGGAATACCAAGCTGTGCCGATTCCCAATGAAGAAGCGTTTGCTAAATTTGGTTACCCCTTAGTGCAAAAGGCCTGCCGAGGCGGCTATGATGGTCGCGGTGTAGCCGTGATGCATAGCGCTGAAGATTTTGCTAAGCACTTGCCTGTGCCCTCTTTAGTGGAGCGCTTTGTGCCTGCCAAAATGGAACTGGCGGTGATGGTGGCGCGCCGCAGCGACGGCGAGAGCGTTTGCTATGACGTAGTGGAGATGATTGTTGATAGTGAACATAATGTGCTGGATTACCATATCAGCCCCGCGCGCATCAGTGCCGCGTTGGCTAGTAAGGCGCAGAAGGTGGCTAGTGAGGCGGTGGCTGCGTTGGACGGCGTAGGTATTTTTGGGGTGGAGTTGTTTTTGACGCAGGACGATGCCATCCTTATCAATGAAATTGCGCCGCGCACCCATAATTCAGGACACCACACCATAGAGGCTTGTTATGTTGACCAATTTGAGCAGCACATCCGTGCTATTTTGGGTTTGTCACTGATGGGCACCGCCCAGCACAATGCGGCGGTGATGATTAATCTGCTGGGACAACCCGGATATGGCGGCGCGCCGCTTTGCACAGGGCTGGAGCAAGCCTTGGCATTAGAGGGAGTATCGCTGCATTTATACGGTAAAGCCAGCACGCGACCTTATCGCAAAATGGGCCATGTGACCGTGTTGGCGGAAACCGTAGAGGCCGCGATAGAAAAAGCAGACAAAGTACGCAGCTGGGTAAAAATCATTGGTGAGGAAACAATATGAGCAGGCGAGATGAGGAAAGCACATGAGTAAGGCCCATAGTAAGGCATTGGTAGGCATCATCATGGGCAGCGACTCTGACCTTAGCGTGATGCAAGGGGCGGCGGATTTGCTGCAAGGCATGGGAGTGGAATTTGAGATGACCATTGTGTCGGCGCATCGCACGCCAGCGCGTTTGTATGAGTATGCGCAAAGCGCGCAAGAGCGTGGCCTAAAGGTGATTATCGCAGGCGCGGGCGGCGCGGCGCATTTACCAGGCATGGTGGCGGCTATAACACCTCTACCGGTCGTGGGCGTACCGATTAAGTCCGCGTCTTCTGCATTAAATGGCGAAGACGCGCTGATGTCGATTGTACAAATGCCGCCCGGGGTGCCGGTGGCCACGGTAGCGATCAATGGCGCACATAATGCAGGTGTGCTGGCGGCACAAATCTTAGCAGTGGCTGACACTAAGCTGGCAGACAAGGTGCGGGCCTATAAAAGCGCCATGGAGCAAACGGTGCTGGATAAAGCCACCAAAATGGAAGGCGCATAAGACTTAGGCAAAAACAATGAAAACGAGAGAGAGACGCAAAGGCATTACCGTGGTGAACACGGGCGAGGGTAAGGGCAAGTCATCCAGCGGCTTTGGCGTGGTGTTTCGTGCGGCAGGGTGGGGCATGAATGTGTGCGTGATCCAATTCATTAAAGGCGCATGGAAAACGGGTGAGCACCGTGCATCGGAGAAATTTGACAACATTGAATGGCACCAGATGGGCGACGGCTTCACTTGGGACACTAAAAACCCAGAGCAGGACATTGCCACCACGCGAGAGATTTGGACTTTTGCGCAAGAAAAAATTTTGAGTGAAAAATTTGACCTCGTGATGCTGGATGAGATTAATTATTGCTGTGGTTATAACTGGCTAGGCGGGCAAGAAGTAGCGGACTTCATTACCGGCCAAAAGCCTAAATGGATGCACTTGATTATGACGGGCCGCAATGCAGCGCCCGAAGTGATCGAAGTGGCCAATACGGTGACCGAGATGCAGCCCATCAAGCATGCCTATGATGAAGGCATTGAGGCTGAGCAAGGCGTTGAGTTTTAAGGTGTTATGCAACTCATTCTAGGCGGTGCGCGATCGGGTAAAAGCCGTTATGCCGAAGGCTTGGCGCAACAGCAAGAAGCCGAAGGTAAAAAAGTGGTCTATATCGCTACGGCGACCCACGCGGCGGGCATCGATGCCGATGACCAAAAGCAGAGCGATGAACAGGCTAAAGCAGATGCTGCTTTTGCAGAGCGTATTGCACAGCACCAAGCGCAACGGCCTGCGCACTGGACCACGGTAGAAGAGCCGCATAATTTAGCGCAAGCGATCGAGGCCCATGATGCGCCAACACAGTGCATATTGGTTGATTGTTTAACTCTCTGGCTGCTTAACTGCCAACAGGCAAGCGATTTTTCACAACAGAAACAAGCGTTATTGCAGGTAGTCCAAAACCTACAAGGACAGTTGCTATTGGTTAGCAATGAGATTGGGCTAGGCGTGTTGCCGATGGGTACGCTTACACGCGAATACGTGGACGAACTGGGTTTGCTTCATCAAGCACTGGCTGCCAAAGCTAGTCAAGTGGTGGTGGTGGTGGCTGGGTTGCCGATGGTGCTGAAAAGCTAGTAATGAAAATAAGGTGATACGGTTGCAGTAAGAGAATTGATTTTGGCTCGAATACAGAACCTTGTTACACTCCGCGGCTGCTTATAATATTTACAATCACTAATACGTCATGTCTGATACCGCTCTTGATGTTGATTTCGTCCGCGCCGCGTTTCCTGCCTTTTCGCAGCCTGATTTAAAAGGATGGTCATTTTTTGAAAATGCGGGAGGCTCCTATGCTTGTGGGCCAGTGATCGAGGCTTTGTCGAATTACTACACCAACAACAAGGTGCAGCCTTATCATCCGTTTCCCGCCGCGCAGCAAGCAGGTGCACAGATGGACCGAGCGAAAAGCCGCATGGCAAGTATGTTGAATGTGCAAGGCAGTGAAGTGCATTTTGGGCCATCAACCTCGCAAAACACCTACAACTTAGCGCAAGCTTTGGCGGATGACTTCAAGGATGGCGATGAAATGATCGTCACTAACCAAGACCATGAGGCGAATATCGGCTCTTGGCAGCGCTTGACGCAGCGTGGTATGAAGATCAAGGAATGGCAAGTTGATCCCGCGACCGGCGAATTGCACATTGCTGACTTAATACCACTGCTGAGCAATAAAACCAAGGCCGTGGCCTTTACCCATTGTTCCAATATTATCGCCAGCGTTAACGATGTAAAGCAGATCACTGACTTAGTACATGGGGTGGGTGCATTGGTGATTGTAGATGGGGTATCGTTTTGCGGCCATGGCTTGCCAGATGTCGATGCATTAGGGGCGGATGTCTATTTGTTCTCGCTATATAAAGTATATGGCCCGCACCTTGGGGTGATGGTTATGCGCGATGCTTTGAATAAAAGCTTGCCTCAACAAGGGCACTTTTTTAATAAGGATCAAGCGGGCCATCGTTTCACGCCAGCTGGGCCAGATCACGCACAAGTGGCGGCGGTCAACGGGGTGATCGATTACATCGAAGCAGTGCATGCCCATCATTTTACGGATGCGCAAAGCATCAGTAGCCACAAAAAAGCGGAGCAAGTATTGCAACTATTCCAGCAGCATGAACATCAAACGATGCAGCCATTATTAGACTATATCGATGGCCATAGCCAGCTGCACTTATTGGGTAAGAACAAGGCGGTGCAGCGTGCCCCGACGATCTCTTTCACCTCTGCCAAGTACGCGCCTGAGGCATTAGCTGGGCAATTGGCCGAAGATAAAATAATGCTGGCGGGTGGGCACTTTTATGCTTATCGCTTAATTAAAGCCATGGGTATCGATACCGAAACAGGAGTGTGTCGTGCATCAATGGTGCATTATAACAATGACCAAGATGTGCAAAACTTAATCGCAGCGCTGGACAAGCGGCACTAGGGCAGCCATTCGGTTTTTGGTCGCTAGCAGCAGCTCATATTTACGTTATAATTAAACGCACTATTCAATATTTTTATCTTGGCTTGCTGCGCGCAAATAAGGTGCCAGCGCCATTACTCTCGCTATGAAGGAAATTTACCGAAAAAAAATATTGGATGCACAAACGCAGGTCTATGAGGTGGCCAAGCACACGCCGCTTGAGATCGCACAGCGACTGTCAAAACGTTTAGATAATCGTATTTTCTTAAAACGTGAAGACCAACAGCCCATTTTTTGTTACAAAATTCGCGGCGCCTACAACAAAATGCTTAGTTTAAGCGCCGAGCAACTGGCACACGGTGTGGTAACCGCTTCGGCAGGTAATCATGCACAAGGTGTCGCGTTGTCTGCACAAAAGCTGGGTTGTGAGGCGATTATCGTGATGCCGACCACTACGCCCGAGATCAAAATTGAAGCCGTGCAGTCGTTTGGTGCGACGGTAGAGTTATTTGGTGAAAGCTTTAGTGACGCTGCAAGCTATGCTAAAAAGCTGTGCGATGCTCAGCACAAAACGTATATCCCTCCGTTCGATGACCCTGCCATTATTGCCGGCCAAGGAACAGTGGCGGCAGAGTTATTGGAGCAGCATGCTGGGCCTATTGATGCTTTATTCATACCCATTGGCGGCGGCGGTTTGGTCGCAGGCATGGCGGCTTACATTAAAGCCGTGCGGCCAGAGATCAAAATTATCGGTGTGGAGCCAAATGACTCGAATGCTATGCAATTGTCATTGGCAGCGGATGAACGTATTGAGCTGAGTGATGTTGGCATTTTTGCTGATGGTGTCGCGGTTAAGTTAGTAGGCGAGGAAACCTTCAAGCTTTGTCAGCTGTATGTAGACGAAATGGTAACGGTGTCGACCGACGAAACTTGTGCCGCGATGAAAGACATTTTTGAGGATACGCGTTCAATTATGGAGCCATCGGGTGCCTTGGGTGTGGCTGGTATTAAAAAATGGCTGAGCCAACAAGACAAAATTAAAACAGGCTTAAACTTAGTGACAGTGTTGACGGGCGCGAATGTTAATTTTGATCGTTTGCGACATGTATCAGAACGAACTGATATTGGCGAGGGCCGTGAGAAAATTATCGCGGTGTCGATTCCCGAAAAGCCAGGAAGCTTCCAGAAACTATTGACTGTAATTGGTGACCTAAGCGTGACCGAGTTTAATTATCGGTACAGCGGGCCAGATGGAGATGCCAGCATCTTTGTGGGTTTCAAGTGTGATGATCCTGAAGTGGTCGCTAGCCGCATGCAACAAATGCAAGCATTGGGTTTTGAACCGGTAGACTTTTCTGATAACGAGTTGGCCAAGCTGCATGGTCGTCACTTAGTGGGTGGTCGAGTGCATGAACTGAAAGATGAACGCATTTTCAGCTTCGAGTTTCCGGAACGTAGTGGTGCTTTGTTAAATTTTTTAGAAAAAGTAAGTGGCCGTTGGAACATCAGCTTGTTTCATTACCGCAACCACGGTTCGGACTTCGGCCGCGTGCTGTGTGGCATTCAAGTGCCGGTGAAAACCGAATCGGCCTTTAGTGATTTTCTGCAAGATTTAGCGTATAAGTTTGAAGAGCAAACTGATAACCCCTTTAATAAATTGTTTTTGTCATGAGCACGCTAGAACCTACTGTGTCTTTGTTGGGCATCTATAATGTAGTGGGCGAAGGCCTGATTGTGGAAATCTCAGAAGATAACGAAGTGGCATTATACGATCGCCAAGGCTTAC
>CALIFM010000267.1 GCA_938021685.1 uncultured Gammaproteobacteria bacterium
ATATCAACAAAATTTTTCTTGGTAATCGCTCTTATGGTTTTGCAGCCGCATCGCATACCTATTACGGGCGTGATTTGATTGACCTCAATTTGCCTGAGCTTGCAATGTTGGCGGGCTTGCCTAAAGCGCCTTCTCTATATAATCCTATTCGCAACCCTAAGCGAGCGGTGATTCGTCGTAATTATGTGCTCGACCGAATGCATACTTTGAAATTAATTGATGACTTGAGCCATGAAACTGCGCACAAGGCTCCAATTACATCAAGCTTGCATGTGGCGAAGTTGGATTTTCAAGCTCCATATGTGACTGAGCTAGCCCGCCAGTATATGATTAATCACTTTGGTGAGGAAGAAACGTATTCTAAGGGCTACAACGTCTATTTAACCGTTGATGCGGATTACCAGGCTTCTGCGCAGCGGTCATTGCGTCAAGGTTTGTTGGATTATGATTTGCGCCATGGTTATCGTGGCCCAGTCAAGCGAGTTGACCTGAACAGTATTGAGCTAGAAGAGGATGAGCTTTCTAAAGCCACGCAGGTATTACGTGAAATACCGTCAAGCGGTGAGCTGCGCTCGGCATTGATAATGGAAATTGGCCAGAAATCAGCTACTGTGCGCCTGGCTGATAACACCGAAGTAAAGGTTACCTCTGGCCTGAAGTGGGCGAGAAAAAAGCTTGCAGTGGGTGATGTGGTGTATATATCTTACGATGAGGCAGCGCCAGAAAAAGCGCGCTTAAGTCAGCTGCCTAAAATATCAGGCGCTTTAGTGACTTTGGACCCTAACAACGGTGCGATTTTAGCGATGGTGGGCGGCTTTGATTTCTATATGTCGAAATTTAATCGTGCTGCACAGGCTCAGCGACAGCTTGGGTCGACTATTAAGCCTTTTATTTATGCGGCGGCCTTGGAAGAGGGTTTAACGCCAGCAAGCTTAGTAAGTGGCGCGCCGATTACGGTCGAAAGCGACGAAGGAATTTGGCGGCCTGCAAACTATTCAAACAAATTTTTTGGCCCAACGCGGCTAAGCAAAGCTTTAAGCTTGTCGCTTAATTTAGTGTCAGTACGTTTATTGCGCGCCATTGGTGTTGAGCCCGCCAAAAACTTTTTGGAAGGCTTTGGCTTTAACAAAGACACTTTACCGAATAACTTGTCCTTAGCTTTAGGCAGCGCTTCTGTTACGCCTTTGCAGGTGGCTAGTGCCTACGGTAGCCTAGCCAATGGTGGCTTACAAAAGCGCCCATTCTTGATTGAGAGTATTTCTGATCGTGATGGCAATTATGTCGCGAAATTTGAGTCACACTGTGATATTTGCTCAGTACTTGAGCCAGAGAATCAGCCTTTTGCTAATTTAAATGATGCGGATGAAGGTAAGCGTGTGATGAGCAAAGAGTCAAATTTTTTGATTCGTAGCATGATGCAGCGAGTGATCACTGGCGGCACGGCAACAAAAGCCCTTAAGTTAAAGCGTAAGGACTTGGCTGGCAAAACGGGTACAACTAATGGCTACAAGGATGCTTGGTTTTCAGGGTTTAGTCCCAACGTGGTCACATCAGTTTGGGTCGGTTTCGACCAACCTAAAAACTTGGGCCGTAAGGAGTCCGGCGCCGGTGCTGCCTTGCCGATTTGGGTTGACCATATGCGTACGGTGCTTAAGGACTACTCCGATAAAGGCATCAAGCGGTCGGGTAATATCGTAACGGCTTTTATTGATAAAGACAGTGCAGAATTGACACCAGAAGGCAGTGAAAACGGTTATTGGGAATATTTTAAAGCCGGCACGCAACCTGCGGGAGCAGCTAATTCGGTGGCCGGTTCTTTAGATGGTGGTAATGCCGCTACGACCAGTGATGCAGATGCTGAAGAATTGTTCTAATAACCAATCAGTATTATTAAGCTTGGCGACTGTAATAAGTGATAAATTGATATTTTAAAAGTAATCTGGCGTATTGCGTCTATTAAAACTATGGAGAGCATCATGTCTACTCATGCTAATCAACCTAAAACTATAAAAGCTTTTTTAATTTGCTTGTTGTTAATTACAAGCTTGCTTGGCGGTTGTGCGACAACAGGTTCGCACCATGCCGGGTCTGGTGAGGCTGCTGCGGAGCAACAAGAGGTAAATATTGATCCTTTTGAAAATGCCAATCGAGCTATTTATAAATTTAACACTGGGCTAGACCGAGTGATCTTACGCCCTGTGGCAAAAGGCTATCAAAAAGTAGTGCCAAGCCCTGTGCGCAAAGGGGTGAGCAACTTTTTTTCCAATCTGCTGGAGCCATCCACTGCGGTTAACTCCTTATTACAGGGCAAGCCCAAGCAAGCAGGGCAATCACTTGGGCGTTTCCTCGTTAATACGTCGTTAGGTTTTTTTGGGGTTTTAGATGTGGCTACACCCATGAATATTCCCAAATACCGCGAAGACTTTGGCCAAACCTTTGCAGTATGGGGGGTCGAGTCTGGGCCTTACTTAATGCTGCCTTTTTTGGGGCCCAGCAATTTACGTGATTTTGGTGGTCTTTTAACCCATAGCGCTTTCACTGATGTGACCACTGGCTTGTCTGCGGAAAATGCAACCTATGCCACAGCATTGCGTTTGATGAACACACGCAGCCAGTTATTGAGCTTTGATGAGACATTAAATTTGCAGGTCGATCCTTACGCCTTCATTCGTGATGGATATAAGCAGCGGAGGCTAGAAGCGATATATGATGGTAATGTGCCGCAAGCGGAAGAAGACGACGAGTTTGAAGCTGAGCTGTTTGATGATTAATGTATTTTAAAGCAGCTTGTTGAGTAATTTAAAGGATGGCTGTTTATGCAGTAGGTGATGTGCAGGGCTGTTTGGTGTCGCTCAATGAATTGCTTGATCAGTCTCCTATTGATCTCAAAAAAGATCAACTTTGGTTTGTTGGTGATCTGGTTAATCGTGGCCCATATTCACTAGAAACTTTGCGTTTTGTTAAAAGCCTTGGCTCGCAAGCCAAGGTCGTGCTGGGTAATCATGATTTACATTTGCTTGCTCTAGGTGCTGGCATTAAAAGAAAGCAGGATGCTGAGAGTCTACAAGCAGTGTTAGATGCGCCGGACTGCGAAGAATTACTAGATTGGCTGCGCAATCAGCCGCTGATGCTTACCGATAAAAAATATCATGTGGTTATGGTGCATGCAGGTGTTTATCCCACTTGGGGCTTGAAGCAAGCGCAGAGTTATGCTGATGAGGTGCAGGCTGTCTTACAGGGCGAGCGCTACAAAGCTTTACTCAAAAAGATGTATGGGCGACGGCCTAACAAATGGGACGCAGAATTAAGTGGCTGGGCACGTTATCGGTTTATCATCAATGCTTTTACCCGTATGCGTTTTTGCACTAAGGCAGGTGGGCTTAATTTTACTCAGAAAGGTCCGCCTGAATCACAATCACGCAAGCTGTATCCGTGGTACCGTTTAGCTTATCAGCCACGCGGTGATTGGCGTATTGTCTATGGTCATTGGTCTGCTGCTGGTCATTGGTATGACGGCAACCATATTGCATTGGATAGTGGTTGTTTGTGGGGCGGTAAAATGACGATGGCGCGTATCGATGCTAGAAAAATAAAAACCTATCAAGTAACTTGCAGTGATTAAACCAAGTTCTAATTTGGCATGCTTGTAAATCGCTGTTGTAAGCTAAAACCTGACGTGTTATGAGCCAACAACAATGCAAAACGATGGCCTATTGGCTGTTTAGCTTGTGCCTGATCATTTTTGGGATGATTGTGCTCGGTGGTGTAACCCGCCTAACCGGTTCGGGTTTATCAATGGTTAATTGGCAACCCATTATGGGAGTATTGCCGCCGCTTAATGCTGAGCAATGGCAACAGGTATTTGCTTTATATAAGACTAGCCCCGAGTTTCTGAAAATTAATTTCAGCATGGACTTGGCTGGGTTCAAGTCGATTTTTTGGTATGAGTATCTACATCGCTTGTTAGGGCGATTCATTGGCTTATTGTTTTTTATTCCAAAGGTTTGGTTTTTGCTGCGATATCCTGTGCCGAATTTGCTAAAAATTAAGTTGCTTGGTTTGTTTATCCTGGGTGGGCTGCAAGGCGTGCTGGGGTGGTATATGGTCAAAAGTGGTTTGGTGGATAACCCTCACGTTAGCCAGTATCGTTTAGTTGCACATTTGAGCTTGGCATTGTTGCTGTATGCCAGCATTTTATGGATTGCCATGGGCTTGGTATCAAGAGGACTTGGCTCTCGTTATAACTTACCGTTGACAACTAAACGTAATGTTCTTTTGCTGTGTGTGCTGGTGTTTGTCACTATTGTTGCTGGGGGGTTCGTAGCAGGGCTAAAAGCAGGCTATATATACAACACTTTTCCATTGATGGGGGAGCAGCTAGTGCCGCCAGGTTATATGATTATGCAGCCGTGGTGGCGCAACCTTTTTGAAAATGCCGCAGCGGCTCAGTTTAATCACCGAGTGTTAGCTACGGTATGTATGTTGCTTGCTGTTTACGTTGCGTTTAAAGGCTTGCAATCACCGCTAGAACCTATCATGCGCAAAGCATTTTATGGGCTATTGGTGGCGATTGGCATGCAATATGCTTTAGGTTTGGCAACCTTGTTGTTAGTGATGCCGGTGCCGATTGCAGCGATGCATCAAGCTGGAGCGGTGTTATTGCTTAGTGCTTGTCTATTCGTTTTGCGTTTGGCTTGCTTCAAGCAGCAGAATACAAATTGATATTTTATTTTAAGCTTTATCAAACTCAATGGGTTGAAATATTAGTTCAATGATAGAGTTTTAAGTATTTCTTCTTGCGTGATCTTCCATCTGTCATCGGATTTTGTAAGGCGTAATTGTTTTAGCACGCGATCTTTGTATTTTTCAGTATTGTAGTCTTGGATAAATTTTGCCGTTGCTTGTTGGTTCCCATCATTCACTGAGATGGCTAAATCAGATAATCTTACAGAGATTGACTTTGGTTTGCTGACACGCGAGGTTCGCCAAACGCGCCAATCAGTATGGCTATTATGTTTGGTGCCTTTATAGCTATCCTCATAACTATTGATATAAGTTTCAATATCTTTTTCCGACCAAGCATTAGCCCAGTTATTGATGGTCCCAGTGATTTCTTTTTCTGCTGATTGTTTTTCAGATGCTGGTTTTGCAGCTTGTTCCTCTGCAGAGGATTGGCTTGCAATTTGCTCAGTTGCAGATTGCGTTTCACTGTTAGTTAGGCTCTGTTCTTTTGTTGGAACTTCAACGTCAGCTTTGGGTGATTCCTGTGCTTGAGTAGTGCTTGGGTCTTTAGTGTTGCCTATTACAAGTTCTTCAGAAGGCACGTTATCTGCTTTTGCGCTAGATAGGACGTTACTAAGCTCTGCGCTACGGCTATTTTCTAAGGATTGCCCAGCATCAATGATGTCACCCTCATCTGTATCAATCTCAAGAGTTGGCAAAGTGCTAGGTTGCTGACTCTGTGCTTCAGTTGCTTCAGAAAATAATTTGCTTTTGGCCCAAGGAACCAAGCGGATGGCGCCAACAATGACTACTAAAGCAAGTAACACCGGTATCATCCAGCGTTCAATGCCGGCAAATTTTTCGCTTAAGCGCGGGCTAGGCTCCATATTTATAAATTAGTATGCAGGCGATTGTTTCTGATTGTCAACGCTTGAAGATTTGTTATATTCATGTTGTGGTTGATCAATTTTGGCACAACCACAAAAGGCAGTGCTTTGCTTGGTTTGGGCAAGTTTATCAGTGATGGGAGCATTCTGAAACTGTAAGCACTGTAATCAATTCTAAATTTAAGGGTCTGTTTGGTTATGAGTAAGCTAAGTCGCAAAAATCATGATGATTATTTGTTTCCTAATTATGCGCCGCTTGCGTTAATGCCTGAGCAGGCTAAAGGGGCCCGCCTTTGGGATACCGATCAAAAAGAATACGTCGATTTTGCTGCAGGTGTTGCAGTGAGTTCCTTAGGGCATTGCCATCCAGAATTAATCAAGGTATTGCAAGAACAGGCTAACAAGTTTTGGCATGTGAGTAACTTGTTAACTACGCGGCCCGCAATTGAGTTAGCTAAACAATTGGTTGAAGTAAGCTTTGCGGATAAGGTGATCTTCTCGAATAGTGGAGCGGAGGCTAATGAGGCGGCTTTAAAGCTAGCGCGACGTTTTGCTGTCGATCATCATGGGGCAGACAAGCATGAAATTATTGCCTTTGATAATAGCTTCCACGGCCGCACATTTTTCACGGTTTGTGTTGGTGGCCAAGCTAAATACAGTGATGGTTTTGGGCCAAAGCCGCAAGGGATCAAGCACTTACCTTTTAATGATGCTGATGCATTAGCAGCGACTATTAGCGAGAAAACCTGTGCAGTGATTTTAGAGCCGATTCAGGGGGAAGGCGGCGTGGTGCCAGCGACTAAAGAGTTTTTACATAAAGCTAGGCAATTATGTGATGAATATGGCGCTTTGTTAATTTTTGATGAAATACAAACGGGCCTTATGCGGACCGGTAACTTGTTTTGTTATCAAGGTTTAGAGGTGGAGCCTGATATTTTAACTTTGGCCAAGGGCTTAGGTGGGGGTTTCCCCATTGGTGCGATGCTAGCTAGACAGCAAGTAGCCGAATCTTTTTCAGTGGGCGTACACGGCACTACCTTTGGTGGTAATCCCATGGCTTGCGCTGTGGCCAGTAAAGTAATTGAATTAGTGAACATTGAAGAAATGCAGCAGGGCGTTAAACATAATAGTGAATTGCTAAAAAACGGCCTTCATCAGCTTAATAAAGAGCATCCCTTTTTTGTTGAAATGCGCGGCTCAGGTTTGCTGATCGGGTGTGAATTAAGTGAAGCTTTTGCGCAGCGTGCTAATGATGTAGTTGCAGCGGCGCTTGAGCAAGGCTTACTAATGCTCGTGGCTGGGCCGAATGTTGCTCGTTTTGCTCCGCCCCTTGTGGCGACAGAGAGAGATATTGAAGAAGGCTTGTACAGGCTTGGTTTGGCTCTCAGCAGTTTCGAGCCGTT
>CALIFM010000268.1 GCA_938021685.1 uncultured Gammaproteobacteria bacterium
ACGGCGTGCCATGCGCAATGCGCTCACCAAACATGGTGTCGTTCACATCGGCATGCGCATCCACATGCACAATGCCCACCGGCCCGTGCTTTTTAGCCATGGCGCGTAAAATCGGCAAGGCAATGGTGTGATCACCGCCCAAGGTTAGGGGTTTGCAATCGTGCGCTAAAATATCATCATAAGCCGCTTCAATAATAGCGATCGACTTCTCAAGATTAAACGTGTTGATTGCCACATCACCAATGTCCGCCACTTGCAAAGAATCAAACGGCGCAGCACGCGTGGCCATGTTATAAGGGCGAATCAAGCAAGATTCCGTGCGAATCTGGCGCGGTCCAAAGCGCGCACCAGCACGGTTAGACGTGCCAATATCAAATGGCACGCCCACAAAACCGACGTCCAAGCCTTTTGCATCGGGCACATGCGGCAAGCGCATCATGGTGGCGATGCCGCCAAAACGCGGCATTTCATTGCCACCTAAGGGTTGATTAAACTTGCTTGACATGGCACCACCTCCAATTAAAAGTACAAATGAGCCTTAAGAAGAAAATGCAGGCATCACCTCATCAATAAACAGCTTTAAAGAATGCTTTTGTTCCTTATGCCCAAGGCCTAAGCTGGCATAATAAATAAACTCATCCACCCCCAATTCTTCGTACAACTTTAGCTTGGCAATCACCTCATCTGGCGAGCCAAACATCAAGTTTTTCTGCAACATGCCGGGGTCGTATTCATCACGATTTTCGAGGTCACTAAAGTCAATCGGTGCCGTAAAACCGTTGTCCACCCCACCGATGTTCTTAAACAAGTTCTCAAACAAGCTTAATTGACGGCGCACTGCTTGCAAGGCCGTGTCAGCGCCTTCCGGGGTATCATACAAAGCCGTATGGCGCATCATCGCGAAAGTAGGCCGTTTGGCATCAGGGAATTTAGCCATCGCATCATCTAAACGCTGCTTATATAACTCCGCCTCGCCCATGTCCCGCGTTAACGGCCACGACATAATATTGAAGCCATTTTCAACCGAATAATCAAAACTGATAGGTGCGCGCGCCGCCACCCAAATTGGCGGGTGCGGCTTCTGTAAAGGCTTCGGCACCGAAGTCGACGCAGGAAAGGTCCAAAACTCGCCATCATGCGCATAATCACCCTGCCACAAGGCTTTTACCGCCGGCATCATTTCATGCATATATTGCCAACCGTCCGATTGCTTCAAGCCATTGCGCATGCGGTCAAACTCACGCTGATACGCCCCCGAGCCAATACCAAATTCCAAGCGACCACCACTGTGCAAATCCGCCATCGCGGCCTCACCCGCTAAGCGAATGGGGTGCCAATACGGCGCGACCGCCACCGCTGTGCCAAGGCGGATGTCATTAGTATGCGCGGCATACCACGACAAAATCTGAAATGGGTTCGGTGCAATCGTCATCTCCAAGGCATGGTGCTCGGCCGCCCACACGGTGCTAAAACCACCGCGGTCAGCGATCTGCACCATATCAAGATTATGTTGCTGCTCATCTCGCATATCGGTTTTATCCGACATGCGTTCCATATTAATCGCTAATTGAAATTTCATTATTCTATCGCTCTTATGTTCAATTTCGGCATATCAATCAGCAGCCCCTACCTGCTATCCACTTGCCAATTATCAACGGCCAGTCTTATAAGCCACCCATGCAGATATATTTCATCTCCAAAAAGTCATCGGCACCATGGTGCGAGCCTTCTCGCCCAAGGCCCGATTCTTTTACTCCACCAAACGGCGCCACTTCAGTGGAAATAATCCCTTCATTAATACCCACCATGCCGTATTCCAACTCTTCAGATACCCGCCAAATACGCCCAATGTCACGTGCATAGAAATAAGCGGCCAAACCAAACTCCGTGTCATTGGCCATCTTAACGGCCTCTTCATCGGTTTCAAATTTAAACAACGGCGCCAACGGTCCAAAGGTTTCTTCACGGGCCACTATTGCGTTGCGCGGCATATCGCCAATCACTGTCGGGTTGTAAAACTGCTCGCCTATCTCAGAACGCCCGCCACCAAATAATAGCTTACCGCCTTTTTCTATAGCATCGTCTACATGCGACTCAACTTTGTCCACACCTGCCACCGAAATCAGCGGTCCAATTTGTACATTATCATCTGCGCCATTACCCATGTTTAGCGCTTTAACCGCGGCCACCCCCTTTTCAGCAAATTCGTCATACACACCGTCTTGCACCAAAAAGCGATTAGCACAAACACAGGTCTGCCCCGCATTGCGGTACTTAGACGCCATCGCGCCTTTCACTGCCGCGTCTATATCGGCATCATCAAACACAATAAACGGCGCATTGCCGCCCAGCTCCAAACTCATCTTTTTTACCGTTGACGAGCTTTGTTTCATCAGCAACTTACCCACGCGGGTAGACCCGGTAAACGACACCTTACGCACTACAGGGCTGCCCGTAAACTCCTCACCCACACCCACCGAGTCTTCTGTGGTCACGGTGTTAATGACACCATCAGGGATGCCTGCCTCAGCCGCTAGTTTATCCAAATAAATTGCCGTCAATGGCGTCTCCGCTGCCGGTTTCGATACAACTGTGCAGCCTACCGCAATCGCAGGGGCCACCTTACGGGTAATCATCGCCAGCGGAAAATTCCACGGCGTAATCGCCGCCACCACACCAATCGGCTGCTTGATCACCACTAGGCGTTTATCATTGCTGGCCGCTGGCACCGTCTCACCGTATACCCGCTTGGCTTCCTCAGCAAACCACTGCACAAAGCTGGCGCCATACATCACCTCGCCCATCGATTCCGCCAAGGGCTTACCACACTCAGCCGTCATGATTTTTGCCAGCTCTTCTTTATAGTCCAAAATCAAGTTATACCAGCGCATCAAGCACTCACTGCGCGCCTTAGCGGTCGCACTCTTCCATTTCGGCAAAGTCGCTTCTGCTTTAGCAATTGCATCTTTAGCGCCTTTCACGCCCATTTCTGGCACCGTTCCAATCACTTCACCCGTGGCGGGGTTGGTCACCTCAAAGGTGGCATTTGCTTTAGTCATAGTAATAATCTGAAATAATAAAGTTGCTGGTTGCGGCCTAAATAGACGCTATCAATTAGATATAAACTCACTGATTGAGTTAAGCATATCTAGCCATACGCAGCAAGCAAGATTAGCGACAACTACGAGGGTGATCTACTACTGGCTTTTTATTGATAGAAAGCATGCAGATACACTGCGCTCCTTGCTTGTATACAACTAAATGCCCTAGCTTAGGCGGAACAACAGCACCAGGGATCGGCTTTGGTTAGGCTAATGATTTAAGCCTGTGCAGAGCGAATAACAGTTAAATCAGAGGGATCTAAATTATCTTCGCGGTTCGCGTGCTTGGCTTCGTCATTGCGCGCTTGATCAATAGAAGCCAGATACTCAGGACTGATATCACCAGTGACGTATTCGCCATTAAAACAAGACGAATCAAACTCCGTCACCGTGTCTTGCCCAAAGCGCACCGCTTCAATCAAGTCGTCTAAATCTTGGTACAAAATCCAGTCTGCACCAATCTCCTCACCCACTTCCGGAATACTTCTACCGTGGGCAACCAACTCATGACAGGACGGCATATCAATACCATATACATTCGGATAGCGTACAGGCGGTGCAGCCGAAGCAAAATATACATTGCGCGCACCTGCTTCGCGCGCTAGCTCGATAATTTTACTGGACGTGGTGCCACGCACTATTGAATCATCCACCAACAACACATTTTTGCCCTCAAACTCCGAGCGCATCGCATTGAGTTTTTGGCGCACTGATTTTTTACGCTCTTGCTGTCCAGGCATAATAAACGTGCGCCCGATATAGCGATTTTTAATGAAGCCTTCACGGTACGGCAAGCCTAGCTGAGTGGCCAACTGATGCGCAGCAGGTCGTGAAGTATCTGGCACCGGGATCACCACATCAATGTCATGCTCAGGCCATACACGCAGCAGCTTATCAGCCAGTGCCACGCCCATGCGCATACGGGTTTGATAAACTTCAATGCCGTCTAAAATTGAGTCAGGCCGTGCCAAATAAACGTGCTCAAAAATACACGGCGCAGGCTTAGGGTTAGCTGCGCAAACCTTGCGATGGACCGTGCCATCCATTTGCACATAAATCGCTTCACCAGGTTTAACATCATCAACCAAATCAAAGCCCAGCACATCAAAAGCAATGCTTTCTGATGAGAACAA
>CALIFM010000269.1 GCA_938021685.1 uncultured Gammaproteobacteria bacterium
TAGAACTATTTAGTAGACGTTGCTATATATACCTATTCTGCTAATGCTGACACCATGGAGGCAGGGCTAAGGTCTTTTTCGGCCACTCAGTTTATGATTTGTGAAGACACTGAATAGCCATTTTCTGAGCCTAATCCGAATCAGTATGATCCTAGTGAAAGAAGTGGAGAGTTTTATAATTTCAACTTTGAGCGTAGCAAGGCCACCTTCTTTTTAAATTTGGTGATGGACTTGATTAAGCAATAATTCAAGCCATAGTCAATCGTAGACTGAGGTCTCGCCTTCAGGCCGCCGCTTAAAGCGCTTATGCGACCACAAATAATCGTCCGGCAGCATCTCAGCTAGACGCTCGACTTCTTGATTCATGCGGGTGGTATCCTCAAGTGAATCGCCTTGCGGAAAACCTTGCAGTGGAGGGTATAAAGTGGTTTCAATGCCGCGACCCCAGGGCAGAATTTGGCTGCTGCAGGGTATGACTATTGCCTTGCCGGCTTTAGTCATTTTACCCAGCATCGGAAAAGTGGAGGCTTGTACGCCAAAAAATGGGGCAAAGATACCGTGCTTGGCACCGGCGTTTTGGTCGGGTAGATAATAAAACGGTTTGCCGCTGCGAATTTGGCGAATCAAGCTGGTGAGTGGGGCTTTACGGTCGAATAAATCAATGCCAAAACGCCCGCGTTGGTTGATGGCTAAGCGATCAAATACAGGGTTTTTGTTGGTTTGATACATGCTGGTTAAAGCGCGGTCGAGCGATAAGGCAATGCCGCCTGCATCCAGTGCCACAAAATGCGGTGCTAGCAATATAACATTTTGCCCTGTTTGCTGGGCTTGGTCTAGATGCTCGTTGCCTTTAATTTTGACCACGCGCCGTAGCCGCTTAGAACTGCCCCACCACACTACGCCGACCGATAACAAACTGCACACTAGCAGGCGAAAGTGCCGCCGCCCAATGCGCAAGCGTTGTTGTTTGCTCATCTGTGGAAAACACAGACGCAGATTGGTTAGGCAAATATGGCGGCGTGATTTGAACAGCCAAAACAGGCTTTCGCCGAGTACGGCGCTAAGTGCATAAATCACAGGAAACGGCAGCCAACCCAATGCGCGCAGTACACCTACCATCAGCCAATTAGGCCAATAGCGCGGTGCGGCTAAGCCAAGCTTTGCCGCGCTAGGTGATGGGCTGGCGCTGCTGGGTTTATGGTGGGCGGGCAAAGGGGTTTGCGTTAGCTTAAATTTACGCGAATGGGCGTGGCTTTGCCCTGCCAATTTTGTGGCCCGCTTTTATGCACCGCGTCACCCGTTGAATCCACCGCCACAGTGACGGGCATGTCTTGCACTTCAAACTCATATATGGCCTCCATACCTAAATCTTCAAAGGCCAGTACTCGGGCCTTTTTAATCGCTTTGGACACCAAATAAGCGGCGCCGCCCACTGCGATTAAATACACCGATTTATGTTGGCGAATTACCTCAATGGCCGCATCGCCGCGCTCCGCTTTGCCGATCATACCCATCAAGCCCACTTGCTCACCCAGCATCATCTCGGTGAATTTGTCCATGCGGGTGGCCGTGGTGGGGCCGGCGGGGCCAACGGCTTCGCCTTGGATCGGGTCCACTGGGCCAACATAGTAAATAAAGCGATCTTTAAAACTAACAGGCAATTCTTCACCGTTTTCCAGCATGGTAGCAATGCGCTTATGCGCAGCGTCGCGGCCGGTTAATATAGAGCCAGATAGTAGTAGGGCTTGCCCGGGCTGCCAGCTTTCTATTTCGTCTTGGGTGATATTGTTAAGGTCGACTTTGGTGCTGGGGACTTCAGCTGATTGTCCTACGTCTGGCCAGTCATCTAAGCTTGGTGGATTAAGCTTGGCGGGGCCGGAGCCATCAAGATGAAAATGGATGTGGCGTGTGGCGGCGCAATTGGGAATCATCGCCAGTGGTAAGGACGCAGCATGAGTGGGGTAGCTGTTGATTTTGACATCCAGCACCGTGGTTAAGCCGCCGAGGCCTTGTGCGCCAATGCCTAACTGATTGACGGCATCCATAATTTCAAGACGCAGCTCGTCTTCAGCACTTTGCGCGCCGCGGGCTTTGAGTTCATTAATATCGATAGGGTCTAGCAGTGACTCTTTCGCCAGCACCATGGCTTTCTCGGTGGAGCCGCCTATGCCGATGCCCAGCACCCCGGGCGGGCACCAGCCTGCACCCATTTTAGGCACAGTTTGCACTACCCAATCAACAATGCTGTCACTGGGGTTGATGACAGTAAACTTGCTTTTGTTTTCCGAACCGCCGCCTTTGGCTGCAATTTTAATCTCCACTTCGTCGCCTTGCACCAGTTCGGTATAGACCACCGCTGGGGCGTTGTCGCCGGTGTTTTTGCGTTGGCCAAACGGCGGTGAAACTACCGAGTTGCGCAATGGGTTGCTGGGGTTGTTATAAGCTTGGCGCACACCTTCATCCACCAGCTGTTGCAGACTAAGCTGGGTGTCAAAGCGCACATTCATGCCGACTTTAACAAAGGCCACCACGATGCCGGTGTCTTGGCAAATGGGCCGCTTGCCGGTGCCAGCCATTTTAGAATTAATTAAGATTTGCGCAATCGCGTCTTTGGCCGAAGGTGATTGTTCAATCTGCCAAGCACCATGCATGGCATCAATAAAATCTTGGCTGTGGTAATGTGAAATATATTGCAGTGCATCGGCCACGCTGGCAATAAAGTCGTCTTCTTTGATCAATGTCATGATTGCAAATGTCGGTCAAAAACAATTTGGGTGCGCGCTTCGATGGCTTCTGTCTCGCTGCTTGGCACGGCACCGGTGCATAGTAAGTCTTGCACTAGCTCGCTAGGGGCTTCTTGCTGATGTTTTTTCATCGAGGCGTTCAGGCGCTCGATTTGGTAAGCCATTCTCGCCTGTGCAAATTCAGGTGGGCTGTCCAGCTCGTAATGTACTTCTAGTTTCAGGCACAGCGCTTGTTTGTGTGCCAAGTTTCTTTCAATTTGGGTATTGTCAGCATTGGCTGCTTGTTCAAAACGTTGTTGCATCTCAGGTGATGCAGCTTGTTCAGCGGTCAACTTCACCCACTTTTCGGCCAGTTTTGGATCATCCTGTTTGGCCAAAGTTGCTTGCTCCATGGCATTACAGTGCTGTGCTTGTTTCAGCATTGCCTGTAAGCCTTGTTGCTTTTGCGCTTGATTCGCTTTTTTAAAAGCGCCCTCCATTTGCTTTTTTGCTTTAGCAAATTCGCCTTGTACGCTTTTTTCATGCTTGCGGGGCACATAACCTACGTCTTTGTATTGCCTCAGCAACTGGTTATAACTGGTTTTGGCAGCCAACAGTTCGCTGCCCTCAAGCTGCGCTAGATTACTAATCTGAGCGATCAGCTCGTTCTTAGCGGTTAAGTTTTGCTCAAATTCAGTGTTTTGCGCTTTGCGTGTGTCATTGCGTTTGGTATAGATGTTATCGCAGGCTTTTTGATAGCGTTTCCACAACTTTTCTTCTAAGCCGCGTTTGCCAATTACGGTCACCACCCATTGTTTTTTAAGAGCTTCAAGTTGGCTCATCGCTTGTTTGACGTCTTCAATCTCGTCAAGGGCGATGACATCTTCAATCAGCTTTTCGCGAGTTTTCAGGCAGCGAGTGCGCTCACGACTCAAGTGATCTTCAAACAAGGCCATTGCTTCTTCAAAACGTGCACGGGTTTTTTTATGGTGCTTGTAGTCCACACTGCCGGTTTTGAAAAAATCACGACGTTGACCACGTAGCCATTTGTCGATATCTTTATAGTCAGGTGCCTTCCAATCAGTTTGTTCAAAACGTGTGCTGATGGCTTCAATAATTGTACGGCGCTGCTGTAAAGCTTCCTTGCGAGTTTTTTTCAGCTCGTCAAAATACACTTTGCATGGCTTCCAGGCCTCTTTGCAAGCACCATCAAATTCAAGCCAAAGCTTTTTTGGGCTATGATCACCGCCTTGATCCCAGTCTTTCCATTGTGCACGGGCTTTGTCGATGGTTTTGGCTAGCGCCCGTGGTTCTAGCCGCGAGCCTACAAGCTGCTTCACTTGGTCGATGAGATCTTGCCGTGCTTGGCTTGTACCCCAGTGACGCCATGATTCAAGTTTGCGCATTTGCGGCTGGATTGTGCTTAAGCGTGTATCGATGGTTTTGCGTCGCGCAGCAGATAAGTCGGGTACAGTTTTCAGTTTCTTGACCGCTTTCTTGACTGCTTCTTCAGCATCTTTCAGGGTGTTTTCTTTTAAGGCCGCATCGGCAGTGTCTAGCAGTTTGATGGCAGCATCATAGGCGGCTTTGTGTTGCTTGCTTTGAGCTTTTAACTTGTCGCCTAGCTGACTTAATTGCTGCTCAATTGTAGTGCGAGTTTTATCGTCTAAAAGTGATGTCACCGAATTATCGGTCTTCTTGTCAGCGGGCTTATCTTTTGATTCTTTACTTTGTAATAAAGCTTCAGCTGTTTTTTTAAGTTGCTTGGCTTGCTTCTCATCGACACCTTGCTTATTGGACAGCAAGACTTTTAATGCGTCGAGCAAGGCCTGTGGTTCATCGGCTTGGTCGGGCTTGGCGGCAGTGGATTGGGACATAGCAGAGCTGATTAGTAAACGATGACAGCGAGATGAATAAACGGGCTAGCAACAAGGTTTTAATTTTACAGTAAAATGAAATAGGTTTAGCATCGGGTTTCGACTAAATTTAGTTTATTGCCATTTTGCACACTGCAAAACCTTTTTTGCTGCTGTGCAACAACGTTAACTAAGCAAGAGGAGTGTACAATTAATTTAAAAAATTGGTGCTGGTCTATCAATCGTCGTGCTCAATTAACTATCCTAAGCAGCACGCTTAATTTACTGCTGGGCATTCATTTAGCCTTGGTTACTCCGCATGCTCTAGCTGCCACTACGGCGGTGCCGGCCGAAGTACAAGACTGTTCACAGGCGTTCCCTTGTCCTGATGAGATCAGGCGACGGGTAGATTTTTGGATTGCAGTATTTAGCGCTTGGAGTAATACGGATGCCGTTTTGCATGACACCAATACGCCATCACGGGTGTTTGAAGTGATTTATGACGGTGGTTCGTGTCAAGAGCCAGCGGTGAAGAGTAAACGTAAAAAATTGAAAGCGGATTTGCAAGCGCTGGCCAATAACTTACGCTCCGGTCGCGGCCCACAAGGCGAGAATCAAAGAAAGCTATCATTACTATTCTCGCCACTTACTGCCGAACCTGTGAGTGAAACAGCCGAGAATCTACGCTGTCAGCTAGGGGTTAAAGATCAGTTTGAAGAGGCTTTAGCTAACTTTCAGCGTTATTCGCCAATGACCTCGCGCATTATAAAAGAGGCCGGCATGCCAAAGGATTTGGTGTACTTGCCCTTTGTAGAGTCGTCTTATCGGCCTGATGCGTATTCCAAAGCCGGTGCGGCGGGGATGTGGCAAATCATGCCCGGCACTGCGCGCTCTTTGGGTATGGACCTTAATGCCACAGTGGATGAGCGCCTTGACCCCGAGGCCGCCACACGTGCGGCGATGCAGTATTTTAAGAAAGCGAAAAAAAGCCTTACTGAAAAGGCAAAGCAAACGTTGCCCAATATTAGCGCAGCGCAAATCAATCCCTTTATCGTCACATCCTATAACTACGGTGTGAACGGAATGCGCCGCGCCATTGATGAGGTGGGGCCTTATTACTATAAAGTGTTGAATGAATATAAATCACCTGCTTTTCAGGTGGCGGTGAAGAATTTTTATGCTAGCTTTTTGGCCGCTCGCCACTTGGCCATCAATGCCGAGCAGTATTTTGGCAATATAAAGGGATTAAAGCCAATCAAGCAGCAAACTTTGATTTTGCAAAATGCAGTGTCGATCGAACGCATAAAAGAGCAATTTGATTTGACCGAGGCCGACTTAAAGCCGCTTAATTTGGGTTTGACCCGCTTTGCTTGGAATAATTGGCGTTTGATTCCGGCTGGCTATCGGCTGCGTTTGCCGTTTGATAATGATAAATGGGAACGGCAAATTGCTAGTTTGCGTGCTTTGCCACCTGAGCCACAATCAAAAAATAAAACAATCTATCGGGTGCGCCGGGGCGACACTGCCTGCGGTATCGCTAATGCCTTTGCGGTGAAATGCCGTGATTTGATTGATGCTAACAGTCTGGGGCGTAAAGCCATTGTTCAGCTAGGGCAACGCTTGGTCGTTCCGGGTCGCTCTACAGGGAAAAACTCTACAGCTGGAGTGCGCAAAGGTGAGTATACGGTCAAACGCGGTGACACCGCCTGCACAGTGGCTAGCCGCTTGTCGGTGCCGTGCAAGGAGCTGATTCGCCTAAATAAGCTTGGTCGTCAAGGCAAGATTCTGGTGGGCCAAAAGTTGCGTGTGCCGGGCACGGTACAAGGCAATACCACTTCTGCAAAGGTATTGGCTAAAGCGACAAAATATAAAGTGAAATCGGGTGACACCTTATGCCAGATTGCGGAACGCTTTGATGTGCCCTGCAGCCAGTTGCGACGCGACAATCGAGTTTCTAAGAAAGGCAATATTCGAGTTGGACAGGTGCTTAAATTACCGCAAAGTGCTGCGCAATCCAGCACGATAGCGAGCGCGGATAATAACAGTAAGCAAACGCCAGCAAAGTGGCTGCAAAAAGTCGACGATATAGGCAATGTACGTATTAAAATAGCAGGCGACAGAGCCAGCGTTAAAGTGCTATCAAACGAAACTGTGAGCCATTATTCGGATTGGCTTGGCGGGCGCTATACTGGTCAGATTCGTCGTAAAAATAATCTCAAGGGTTCAGCGGTGCTGCCACTGAATGATCGTATCTTCTTGCCAGCAGTGTCCGCAAAGCAAAAGTATCGTTTTGAGGCCAGACGTAGCGAATATCATCAAGTGTTGACTGAAGAATTTAAAGACCGGTTTGTAGTTGTAGACGAAAAAACAATCAAAGTGCAGCAAGGCCAAAGCTTATGGGCTATCGCTAATAAAAATGGTGTGCCATTATGGCTGCTATTGCGTTTCAATCCACAGCTAGCAGGTGAGGTACAAGTGGGGATGACTATTAATGTGCCGGTTATTCAGCGTAAAGGCTAGTGACTAAAACAATAAGTATTGATTAATCCAGTGTGGCAGCGCCATAATAATGCCAAAGTAGCAGCGAGGCTGCGGTGCGGTGCGGTGACCAAGCTTCAGCCAGTTGTCGCGCTTGCTGCTCGCTAGGTTTTTCGGGTAAGCCTTTGACACGTCCGATCGCTATTTGTAAGGCTAGATCAGCAGCGGGAAGCACATCAGAGTGGCCCAAGGAAAACATCGCATAGATTTCCGCTGACCAACGCCCAAAGCCTTTAATTTGGGTAAGCGTCGCAATGATTTCGTCGGTTGGTTTTTGTGCCAGCGCTTGCAGATTGATTGCTCCACTATCAATTTGGGTAGCTAATAGCTTGCTGTACTCTACTTTGCGCCACGACAAGCCGCAATCACGCAGCGCTTGATCACTTGCAGCTAATACAACGTTAGGAGTGACTTCGCTATTACAAAATTGCTCCACCCGTTGCCAGATAGCTGCGGCAGCTTTGGTGGATAATTGTTGTGAGACGATAATTTGCATTAAGGTGGCAAAGTTATTGGCACGTAGG
Organism: uncultured Gammaproteobacteria bacterium; assembly: GCA_938021685.1. Classification (GTDB taxonomy): domain Bacteria; phylum Pseudomonadota; class Gammaproteobacteria; order Arenicellales; family Poriferihabitantaceae; genus JAAELZ01. The sequence goes on from CALIFM010000269.1 coordinate 7,642, forward strand.
CGCGGTGCAGGGCGGCCGTGGGCAGCAATAGCTGCGGCGATGTCGACATCTTGCTGAGCGAGGGCATCCAAGTTGGCATTAAGAGTAAGCTTGGCGGTCTGCTCGGCACTATTTTCTGGGTGACTCATTAGAAAATGCGTTGATTTAGGAGTTGAAGTTTTCGATGTAGGCGCTATTGTATAGCTATATCAATCATTATGATAAGGCATGCTTAAAACAGCAAAATTCAATATCGGGCAAGTGGTGCGTCATCGCCACTTTAATTTTCGTGGGGTGGTATACGATGTCGATCCTACATTCAGCAACACTGATGAGTGGTATGAGTCCATTCCGGAAGAAGTACGACCGCATAAAGACCAACCTTTTTATCATTTGTTTGCTGAGAACGAAGACACGGCCTATGAAGCCTATGTGTCTGAGCAAAACCTGCTGGCCGATGAATCACAGCAGCCCGTGGCGCATCCCGCCATTGAGCAAGCTTTTGTGCGTGGTTCAGACGGCGAATACCATTTGCGTACCTCGCTAGGCCATTAAACCTATTTATTGCTGAGTATCAGTAACTCAGATTGATGCAAGAAGTTCTGCTAGTTAAATCTGATTTCGAGCGCTTCCCGCTCTGGGTTGAGGCGTTTGCTGATTTCGATATTGAGCTGCGCTCTTGGGATGATGCAGGTGATTCTGATGGTATTGACTATGCCATGGTGTGGCAGCCAGAGCCACATTATTTGGCGCAATTTAAGAACCTAAAAGTAGTGTTTTCTGTGGGCGCGGGCATAGACCATTTGCGCGGTGAACACTACGTGCCTGACGGTGTGCCGGTGGTACGGATGGTAGATGCTGGGCTCACTGCCGGTATGACTGAATTTGTAGTGTTCAATGTGCTGCGTTTTCATCGCTTTATGGATGTATATGGACGTAATCAGCGCGCAGGTAAGTGGCATGAAATCATGCAAGTGCCAGCCGATAAGCGGCGTATTGGTATTTTAGGCGCCGGTGAGCTAGGCAGCAATGCGGCAGCAGCCTTGGTCGCCCTCAATTTCAGCGTGCAAACATGGAGTCGTGGCGAAAAACAATTGCCGCAGATACGTTCATTTTTTGGTGGTGATCAATTGAGTGCGTTCTTAGCTAGTAGTGATATTTTGGTGTGTCTATTGCCACTGACCGATGCCACTCAAGATCTTATTAACGAAGATACCTTAGAAAAGCTGCCGAAAGGCGCTTTTTTTATCAACGGTGGGCGCGGTGGGCAGGTGGATGAGCAGGCCTTATTAGATGCTTTAAATAGCGGTCGATTGGCAGGTGCGGCGCTGGACGTATTTAAAACGGAGCCTTTGCCAAGTGATAGCCCGTTTTGGCAACACCCAAAAGTGTTTATCACACCGCATGTTGCCAGTATGACGACTCCCGCGTCTAGTTCAAGACATATTGTAAATAACATACAGCGTTTGCGTGATGGCAAGTCGCTGACACATGTGGCAGATTTACAGCAGGGTTATTAGTTCTAAAATATTTGTTGGTGAATTGCTTGCAAGAGTCTGCTGTTTCAGGTGTATCCACAAAACACAAGGCAGCTAATTTGCTTATCGAGTTTATTGATAAGAATATATGGTCACCGGAGCCTATGACTATTCTTGGTGTATTCTTACACTCACATAACTATTACAACAAATAATTATTTTTTTTATAAAAACTAAAACAACTATGGAAGATTGAAAAAATATAAAGAGAATTTGGCATAAGCCGTCAATCATTCAAATGGGGAGTAAAAACGTACACGGCTCACCTAAAGATGCACTTGTTGCTAGTGTAGAAGGAGACGATGGGAATACTCATATCAGTGAAGATGTATGTGGTGATGGGCATTTTAGAATTTTCACCGAAAACTGCATCTACGGGCCTAGCTAAGTTAGATCTTTTCTTGATTTAGCCTTGCTGGTCAGGGGCGGTTTAAGCTAACCCAAACCACCCTAGTTCAGCTGCGCCTTTGTGGATCATTTCGACGGCGACATACAAGATAACGGCCAGGCCCACAAAGCCAATCCACTTGTGCTTTTGCAAGATGCTGGCAATGGCGGTGGCGGCGAAGGTCATCATAATCACCGCGATCGCAAGGCCCAGCACCAGCATGGTGTTGTTACCATCCGCTATGCCGGCGACGGCCAGCACATTGTCCAAAGACATGGATAGATCCGCCAGTACGATTTGGCCTATGGCTTTCAGTAGTGGTGGGTTTTCTTTGACTGTTGTTTCGTTGCCGTCTTCGTCCAGCGCCGAATAGCCCTCTTCAGGAGTACGTAGCTCTTTCCATAGGCCCCAACATACCCACAATAGCAGTAAGCCACCTACCAGCAACAAGCCTTTGATAGCCAACAGTTGTACCGTAAGTAGTGCAAAAATGATGCGTAATAACACCGCTACGCCTACACCATATAAGATCACCTTACGGCGATAGTCTTTGGTGAATTTAGCTGCCACCAAACCAATAACGATGGCATTATCGCCAGCTAATACGAGATCGACAAAAATAATTTGCAGTAGGTCGCTTAATTGTTCAAGCACGATAATGAAGAGGAAATTTAATTGAGGCTGTTTTGTACTATTCTGCTTAACGATTAGCAAGGCTTATTTATGGACTTATGCTGGATTTGCAAATAATTGATGCTATTTGCTACAGCCCATAGGCTTATTTTATGCCGATGTGTGATGTGATCAGTTAAACTAAACCTTCAAGACCTTCAAGCAGATAACAGCTAATTTAAGTACAGAGCCTGCAATGCAACAAGTAGATTTAATCGTGCATGCCCAGTGGGTGCTTCCAGTGGCGCCGAGCGGCGCGGTGCTGGATGCGCACAGCGTGGTGGTGGTGGATGGCCGTATTCTAGCGGTGTTGCCGCAAGATGAATGTAGGGCGCAGTACCAAGCCAAGCAGGTGATTGATAAGCCTAATCATATGCTGATGCCTGGCCTAGTCAACGCGCATACTCATGCAGCAATGAGCTTATTGCGTGGTTATGCCGATGACTTGCCCTTGATGCAGTGGTTGACTGAACACATCTGGCCGGCTGAGCAAAAATGGGTGGATGCATCATTTATACGCCTTGGTACGCAACTGGCGGTGGCGGAAATGCTGCGCGGCGGCACCACGTGCTTTAACGAGATGTACTTTTTTCCTGATGAGGTCGCTAAGGTGGCGCACGAGACGGGTATGCGTGCAACGGTAGGAATGATTGCGATTGATTTTCCCACTGTGTGGGCGCAAAACAGTGATGAATACATCGACAAAGGCTTGGCCGTACACGACAGTCTGCGCCAGTATCCAAGGGTAAGCAGCGCCTTTGCACCGCATGCGCCATACACTGTTTCAGATGAGCCTTTGCAGCGTATCCAAATCTTGGCAGATGAATTGGACGTACCAATCCATATGCATATTCACGAAACTGCTTTCGAGGTGCAAGAGGCGGTGGAGAAAACGGGCCTGCGACCACTAGCGCGCCTGCATCAATTGGGTATGTTGACCCCGCGTTTGATGGCGGTGCATTTAACCCAACTGGACGACGATGAGATTGCTTTGTTAGCGCAATGCGGTGTTTCAGCGGTACACTGCCCCGAATCAAATATGAAGTTGGCCAGCGGCACCAGCCCGATTAGTGCATTGCTAGAAGCGGGTGTGAATGTGGCTATGGGCACTGATGGCGCCGCTAGCAACAACAATTTAGATCTATTTGGTGAAATGCAAAGCGCTGCGTTGTTGGCTAAGCTTGGCAGTGATGATGCTTCGGCACTACCGGCGCATCAGGCCATTGAAATGGCCACTTTAAATGGTGCAAAAGCCTTAGGCTTAGACTCGCAAATTGGTTCGTTGGAAGCAGGTAAGCTGGCCGACATGATTTGTGTCGACCTAGCACAGCCTGCCACTTGGCCAGTTTATAACCCAATTGCGCAATTGGTGTATGCTGTCAGCCGTGACCAAGTTAGCGATGTATGGGTGCAGGGAGAATGCTTACTACAAGACGGTCAGCACTTAAGTTTAGACCTGAGTCGGGTCATGCAGAAGTCAGCAGCGTTGGCCCAAAAAATTCAAACTAGCTAGGCTTGGGCTGAGCAGTATCATTACAGCCCACTTTTTCAAAATCATTATAATGGTGGTGTTATGAGTAGCGTACAGCAAAACGTAGATCCGCAAGAGATTGATAAATTCGCTCAATTGGCTGCCCGTTGGTGGGACCCAGAAAGCGAGTTTAAGCCTCTGCATGAAATTAACCCCTTACGACTAGGTTTTATTCAAGGCCACGGTAAGCTAGATGGCCTTAAGGTGATTGACGTTGGCTGTGGTGGTGGCATTCTGACGGAAGCAATGGCTGAGTGTGGTGCGCAAGTGACAGGCATTGATTTAGGCGAAAAGGCCTTATCAGTGGCTAAACTGCATGCACTAGAAAGTGAACGTGATATTGACTATCAGCTGATCAGTGCTGAGGACATGGCCGCTAAACAAGCGAAGAAGTTTGATGTGGTCACTTGTCTTGAAATGCTTGAGCACGTGCCATACCCTGCAGCAATTGTTGCTGCTTGTGCGCAACTGGTTAAGCCTGGTGGGCGAGTGTATTTTTCTACACTTAACCGTAATCCTAAGTCGTGGGCGATGGCAGTGGTGGGAGCCGAATACGTGCTGAACTTGCTACCCAAAGGCACGCATGACTATGCCAAGTTTATTAAACCCAGTGAGATGAACACATGGGCCGAACAGAGCGATTTGCAACTGCAAGAATTGATTGGTATGCATTACAACCCTTTGCTCAAAACGTACAAGTTGGCACCGGGTTTAGATGTCAATTATCTGGCCTATTTCACTCGTGCAAGCTAAGGCGGTTTTATTTGATCTCGATGGTACGCTGATTGATACCGCTGGTGATTTAGTCGGGGCGCTGAATCATGTATTGCAGAGCCAAGGTAAGGCGGCGGTACCCATTGCTGATGCACGGCCCTACATTTCTACAGGTGCAGCTGGGCTAGTTCATTTTGGCTTTGGTTTGCCTACTGATGTGCCGGAGTCGCTCGCCTTGCACAAGCAGTTGGTGGCGTTTTACCGTGATAACTTAAGTGCTAACTCGCATTTGTTCGAAGGCATGGATGAAGTGTTGGACACTTTAGACCAGCAAAAAATTACTTGGGGCATTGTTACCAATAAAATAACTGCACTTACCAAGCCGCTGCTAAAAGCGAAAGGCTTGCTGGAGCGCAGCCATTGCTTGGTGTGCCGCGACACCACGCCGGAAGCAAAGCCCTCACCAATGCCCTTGTTACATGCTTGTCAAGTGGCAGGTTTAACTCCTGAAGAAACTTTATATGTGGGTGATGCACGCAGTGATATGCAAGCGGCTAATGCAGCGCATATGGTCTCTGTGGTGGCCAGCTATGGTTACATACATGAAGATGAAGATTTAGACACTTGGCAAGCCGATGCAGTGATCAGTCAAGCATTGGACGTGCTGCCTTTGTTGGCATTGGGTGACAATTAGGCCTTTCACAAGGCCATACATAGGCAGTGACCGCCTCGATGAAGTCGATGCTTACAGTACTGAATAACCCCTATTTACTTTGGCTACTATTGGCTCTGCCCAGCATGCCCATCTTGCTGGATTTCATCACAGAAGAGCGCTATTACGCGCAGATGATGTACGACTCGGGCCTTTGGTCTATTCGCCTGTTAACCATCACGCTGGCAGTTACCCCCTTGCTACGTCTAAGTCGGCGTTGGCCACAACTCCATTCGATTGCCCGCTGGGGCTTGTCGCGCCGACGTTATTTGGGCGTGGCCAGCTTTGCATACGCCTTTTTGCATTTGTTAGTGTATGTGCGCAATACCGGTAGCCTGAGTGAAACGTGGGCGCAGCTTGTGTATCCAGAAATTGCCCTTGGTTGGGCGACGTTGTTGATACTGCTGTTATTGGCTGTGACGTCGAACGATGCCTCAGTCAAATATTTGGGCCGCCGCTGGAAAACATTGCACCGTTGGGTGTACTGTGTGCCACCGTTGGCGGCAGTGCATTGGTGGATGTTTGGGGTGTTTCTCAAAGAGTTAGTGTTTTGGTCTGTGCTATTTGCTGCTTTGTTGGGCTACCGAATTTGGGCAAAGCACCGCTTCGCGTTATAATCAGTGCATAACCAAAACTAAGCTAAGCTAGAGTGTCATCACTTGCATCTAATGCTATCTACTATCGCACCTTATCTCTTATTACTAGCGGCGCTGGTGCCAGGTATTATGAGCTCTGGACCTAGCTTTTTGATGGTGGCTCGTACAGCCGTCAGCCAGTCTCGTCGTGCAGGTTTGGCGGCATCTTTTGGCATGGGCTTAGGCGGTTGGTTTTATGCGACGCTAGCGGTGTTGGGCTTGCAAGCTTTGCTGATCAAACTACCAGCGCTCTACATTGCTTTAAAAGTGATTGGTGGCCTGTATCTGTTATATCTTGCGTATACCATTTGGTGCCGAGCCGATGAAAAACCCGAGTGGAAAAACGAACAAGCAGAAGGCGCTCCTGGTAACCTACAAGTTTTTAAAATGGGCTTGGCAACGCAGTTGAGTAATCCTAAAATTGTGTTGCATTATGCCAGTGTGTTCGCCGCCCTTTTGCCACCATACAATGGCTGGCAGGTTGTGGTGCTGCTACCTTTGATTATCTTCACGCTGGAGGGGAGCTGGTATGCCATAGTGGCGTATGCATTGTCGTCTAATGCGCCACGCAAAGCTTATCTAAACGCCAAGCGATGGGTCGATCGAATCGCTGGCGGCTTTATCGGTTTAATTGCAGTGAAATTGCTTTGGGAGGCAAAAGAAACTAACCTACCTACATGAGTGCTCAATTAATTCGCGATGAGTCTGCCCAAAAAGTATTAGCTGCTTATCCACAGTCTGCACAGAAATGCTTAAGTGATGTGCGTGGTTTGCTGCTGAGTGCTGCACAGCAACACGCCATTACGCGGATAGAAGAATGTCTTAAATGGGGTGAGCCGAGTTATACCACGAAAGGCGCGAGCCCAGTGCGCATGGCCTAGAAGCCTAAGCATCCTGATGCTTGCCTCCTATATTTTGTGTGCCAAACGGCATTGGTGGAGACTTTTAAGGAAGTGTATGGCGATCAGTTGCAATTTGAAGGCAACCGGATGATGGTCTTACGATTGGACCAAGCTTTGCCTGAAGCAGCCATTGAACAATGTTTAGCTGTCGCGTTGCGTTACCAAAGCCTTAAGCATTTACCTTTGCTTGGTTTATAGTTTTATAGGCTGCGGATAAAATAAACTGTCGCCGTCGTAAATTATTGCTGGCTCGATAACGGTAGCAAGTCTAAAATTGGCTCTTTATCGAGTGTCATCAAACCATGGAAATTATCCGCAGCAAAGACTTTACCGCCAACACTGCGTAGGGTGTTTTGGATATTGCTAATATGAATGGCATTACTACTCGCTTGCATTGGACTAATGAGCCTTATCATTGGCACACTAATGACGGTGAAGAAGTGTTTGCGGTATTGGATGGCGAGGTGCAGATGTATTATCGAGAAAACGGCACTGAGCACAGCACCTTACTACAAACGGGTGATGTGTTCTTTGCAAGTGTTGGTACCGAACATGTAGCACACCCCGTGGGAGAAGCGCGCATATTAGTTGTGGAACAGCAGGGCAGTGATTAAGCACAACAAGACCTAGAATTAGCTGACGAGGAGAACGATGCACATTCAAGACTTACAAACCTTTGTGGTGGGCAACCCGCCACCGCATTTTGGTGGGCGCTATTTTGTGCTGCTTAAGGTCACGACCAACACCGGCGTCAGCGGTGTGGGCGAAGCCTATTGCTTGCCATTTGGCCCTGATGTGGTGGTCAAGATGATCGAAGACGTATTTGAGCGCAGCGTGCAGGGACGCGATCCGCACAATATCGAATCCTTATGGCGCCGCGTGTATTCCAGCGGTTTTACCCAGAATCCCGATTTATCCCTAATGGGTGTTTTGAGCGCATTGGAAATGGCTTGTTGGGATATTGTGGGCAAAGAAGCGAACCAACCAATTTATAATTTGCTGGGTGGCAAAGTGCATGAAAAGTTGCGTTCTTATACTTATATTTATCCGGACAAAGGTGCAGATGAATCGGTTTATAGCGACCCCGTGTTGGCGGCGCAGCGTGCACTTGATTATGTGGATGCAGGCTTTACTGCAGTCAAGTTCGACCCGGCAGGACCATACACCAATTTTGATGGGCGGCAGCTTGCATTAAAAGCACTAGAACGCAGCGAAACCTTTTGTCGCCTAATTCGCGAAGCAGTAGGTAATCGTGCTGATTTATTATTTGGAACCCACGGACAGATGACGGCTGCTGGTGCAATCCGTTTGGCCAAACGCCTAGAGCCGTATGATCCGTTATGGTTTGAGGAGCCTATTCCGCCGGACAGCCCTGAGGAGATGGCGAAAGTGGCGCGCGGCACATCAATTCCTGTGGCCACGGGTGAGCGCTTGGCGACTAAGTACGATTTTGCGCGCTTGCTGCGCGCAGGCTCAGCGGCTATTTTTCAAATGAATTTGGGCCGTGTAGGCGGTATTTTAGAGGCCAAGAAAATTGCGGCAATGGCGGAAACGCAGCACGTGCAAATTGCGCCGCATTTGTATTGTGGTCCAATTGTGGGTGCGGCGAATATCCAGTTAAGCGCCTGCATTCCCAATTTCTTAATTTTGGAAAGTATTGAGCAGTGGCAGGGCTTCCATGCCGATATCTTGCAAAAACCGATTGTGTGGCAAGACGGTTATGTGATTCCGCCTACAGAGCCTGGCTTGGGCGTAGAACTAAATGAAGACTTGTTGCATAAGCATCCTTACACAGGCGAAAAACTGCATTTAGAAATGCAAGATGCGGTAGTGCATGAAGTTTGATTACGTCATTGTGGGGGCGGGCTCGGCCGGCTGTGTGCTGGCCAATCGCTTATCGGCGGATAGTCGAAACTCGGTGTTGTTACTTGAGGCGGGTGGCACCGATCGTAAGTTCACTGTGCAGATGCCGCTGGGTTATGCACTGACGTTTAACAACCCTGCGCTTAATTGGATGTACCAAACCCAAGACGAGCCAGCGCTGGATGGCCGTAGTTGCTTTTGGCCGCGTGGTAAAGTGCTGGGAGGCTCAAGTTCGATTAATGCGATGGTGTACATGCGTGGCTTGCCTTGTGATTATGATGCTTGGCGTGATGCGGGCAATGAAGGTTGGGGCTGGGATGATGTGCTGCCGTATTTTAAGGAGCATGAAGATCATCAGCTGTATAGTAACGCGTACCATACTCAAGGTGGTGAGTTACACATTACTGACATCGGTGATGCAGCGCACCCGATGGTGGAAACTTTCTTACAGGCAGGCGAGACAGTTGGTTATACACGCACCGCTGATTTTAATGGTGAGCAAAAAGAGGGCGTAGGTAAATATCAACTGACCTCTCGTGATGGCCGTCGCGCATCGACCTCCAATGCTTTTCTACGTCCAGTATGCAAGCGTAAAAATTTGCAGGTGATGACGCAGGCACACGTAAATAGGGTACTGTTTAAGCTTGATGATAATGGCGCGCAGC